>JASJYE010000399.1 GCA_030123645.1 Candidatus Hydrogenedentota bacterium
AGGGACAGCCACAAAGGCGACTACCGGAAAAACCACCGCAAAGGCGCGTCCGGCACACTACATCATATAGACGAAGGGTGAGACGACTCCCGCACTGGAGGCCAGGAAAATCAACCCTCCGAGCAGCAGTAAGGCAATGATAATGGGGGCGAGCCAAAACTTTTTTCGGATTCGAAGAAATGCCCAGATTTCTTTGATAATACTCATCGTGAACTTCTTACCCTCGGCGCTTCATCAAGAACGCGTTCACATCCTTCGCGATATTGTATCCTTACAGGGAAGCTTTTTCCAGTCCTCGAAAATACCGTGCAATGTGCCGCCACAGCTAGAACATGTTCTCGTAACGCGCCGGGTCGTCCGGCTGTTCATCAGGCTCTTCCCAATACGTTTCCGCGTCCGGCTCGAATCGGCGTTTGAGGGGGTCGTCACTGAAAATGCGCATCAGCACACGGGTAGGCGTGATCATGAGATAAAAAATGATACTCAGCAGCAGGCGCGTCATGATCCAGTTCAGGACGAGGGCAAACTTCATCCAGACCACGAACACGGGTTTGAGCGCCGCCGGCGCCGCAAGACCAAGGACGAGGAAGGCCCCTGACAAGTAAAACGGCCACGTGACTAGATGGCCTCGGATGAGCCAATGGATCAGCGTCACGACGACGATCGCCGCGGCCATTACGAGGCCGAATGCGCGCTGTTCCTTGCGGCTGGAAGTATCGACGTTCATTGCTTATTTTTTCCTTGTTATACCCGAGCCTAATCAAGCTCGAATTCCTCTTTCCATTCGTCCGTCTCGGGCCAAAGCTCTTGCTCCTTTTTGTCAAGGAGAAACCGGCCAATAGCGAGGTAATCCATGTTCGTACGCATGAAGCAGGTATAGGCCTCGTCGGGTGTGCACACAATCGGCTCGCCCCGCACGTTGAACGACGTGTTAATCAGGACGGGGCAACCGGTCTTCTCGTAAAACTTTTCCAACAGGTGGGCGTAGATCGGGTGTGCCCGTTTATCTATCGTCTGAATCCGCGCGGAATTGTCGACATGCGTGATCGCCGGCAGGTCGGAGCGAATCACACGCAGCCTATCGAAGCCGCGCTTCTGGCGGTCGTCGTCGCTGAGGTCGCTTAGCCGTTCCTTCTTCACGTTCGCTACCAGGAGCATGTAGGGACTTTCCGTATCGAGCTCAAAACATTCGGAGACGCGATCGCGCAGGACGACCGGCGCGAAGGGCCGGAACGACTCGCGGAATTTGATTTTGAGGTTGAGCACCGACTGCATTTCGCGCGAGCGCGGGTCGCCAAGGATACTGCGAGCGCCAAGGGCACGGGGGCCGAATTCCATGCGGCCCTGGAACCAGCCCACGACATTCTCTGTCGCGAGGAGGTCGGCCACGCGCTCGCAAAGCTCGTCCTCGGAATATTCCGTGTAGGAAATCTTCTGCTCCTCCAGGTAGGACCGGATGGCCTGGTCGGACGGCGCGGGGCCGAGATAGGTCCAATGTTGCCGGTCGGCCTCCGGCGTCCTGTCGTTTCCGAGAATCTGGTGCCACGCGAACAGCGCGCACCCCAGCGCGTTGCCGGCGTCACCCGCTGCGGGCTGTATCCAGATGCCGTCGAAGGGTCCCTCGCGAAGCAATCGTCCGTTGGCCACGCAGTTGAGCGCCACGCCGCCCGCCAGCACAAGGTGCTTCAGCCCCGTCTGCTCGTGGACGTGTCGCGCCATTTTCAGGATCACTTCCTCGGTCACGTCCTGCACCGACCGGGCAAGATCCATTTCACGCTGAGTGATTTTCGTTTCCGGCTCCCGCCGCGGGCCGCCAAAGAGCTCCGCGAAGGCCTGATTCGTCATTCGCTGGCCCTTGCAGTAATCGAAATAATCCATATTGAGCCGGTACGAGCCGTCCGGCTTGATGTCGATGAGTTTTTCCTTCATGAGGTCGACGTAGCTCGGATCGCCGTAAGGTGCGAGGCCCATCAGCTTGTACTCGCCGCTATTGACCTTGAACCCGGTGAAATAGGTGAACGCGGAATACAGGAGTCCCAGCGAGTGGGGAAAGTTTATCTCCTTCAGAATCTTGACCTCGTTGCCACGTCCTATGCCGTAGGTCGACGTCGCCCACTCGCCGACCCCGTCCAGGGTCATAAAGGCCGCCTCTTGGTAAGGGCTCGGGAAGAAGGCCGCCGCGGCATGGGATTGATGATGGCTCGTGAACAAGATCTTGCCTTTGAAGCCCAATTCCTTGGAAAGCGTCCTCCGCATGAAGAGCTTTTCCTTGAGCCAGGGGGGCATCTGGTCGATGAACGAGCGCCAGCCCGCCGGGGCAATCGCGAGATAGGTCATCAGGACCCGCTCGAACTTCACGAAGGGCTTGTCGTAGAACACGACGTAGTCGACCTCCTCGATGGAGATGCCTCCCTCCATCAAGCAGTACGCCGCGGCCTTCGCCGGGAAGGACGGGTCGTGCTTCTTGCGTGTAAACCGTTCTTCTTGCGCCGCCGCAAGGATCTCCCCGTCGCGGAGCAAGGCCGCCGCGCTGTCGTGGTAGAAGGCTGAAATTCCGAGGATGTACATGCCGTCACTCGATTCTAGGACCAGCGAATGCTACACAATGCCACGTAATCCATTCAATGTGCTAGGCCGAAGATCTCCCATATAGATCCACCGGCGATCACCGTCGCTGAGTTTGAACGATTGCAATCGCAGCAACGATTGCAGCCAACGACGCAATCTGTCCTTCTGGGCGCCTATGAATCCTTCGCGGAAGGGGAATGTAGACCTTTGACGTCGGGGGATTGATCTGTGGGCGGCGATGGTATAAGCTGTCAATTCACTGGGAGGTTTAGATAGGAATGTAAAAACGACTATGCCGCCGGATATCCAGCTACTGACCCTGACGGCGGCGTCCAT
>JASJYE010000400.1 GCA_030123645.1 Candidatus Hydrogenedentota bacterium
GGAATCTCATTCGCGAGGAATAGTTTTCCGGTCCAAGAGATCCTCGCCTGCGCGGGGACGACAATATGTACTGGGCTTGCCCCACCAATTCGCGCGGAGATCACCGCTTCTAGAGATTCCCGCCTGCGCGGGAATGACGTTGAGGAGAGTTTTGTGAGGAAGGGGAAGATTTAGTTGCCCGGATCACGGCGCTGGCTTCGAGCGGTGGGGCAAGCCCCACCCTACACGCTGAAACCCACAAATCTAACGCAGGCCCGGCCCTACTCAATCCATCCCCCAAGCGTAAAGGCTGACATCGTCTGAGGAGGCCTCGTCGATGCGCGTCATATTGGCTTGGACCCAAGCGATGTCCTCGGAAAAATCCGACCATGGGATGTCGGCAACGTTGCGCTCAAAGCGCGACCATTCGGAGATAAAGTAGCCCTTGGGATGCTCGGCAACGAAACGCTGGAAATCTTCCAGGCGATCGAGGCCCGCCATCCCCGACTCGTCGACCTCCCACCACACGTCATGCGACGGATACCAGTTGTCCACATGCCCGACGTAATACAGCGCCGGGAGATACGTGGTCGTAACCACCACCGCGTCCCCCCGATGCGCTTTAACGTACTTACAAGGTTCCTTCCATTGCGGATGCCGCCGCGCCAGCGTCAAATGCGCACCCGACGCCGTGTCCAGCGAATCCCCCACCAAGAGTGCCGCCGAATAAGCCAGCCGAGCCGCGAATACGAGCAGGAGCGCCGCAGTTGCTCGGCCTATCCAAAAACCAAAGCGGTGATTCCGGTCCGGTTTCAGTCTCCGAAGCCACTGGGCCAGCACGACGATCCCGTACGACGAAGCAGCGACGTAAAAAGGGAACACGAAAAACATAAACCGCGGGCGGCGATATCCAATGAAGAAGGTCAAGATGATAATCGGTGCCCAAAACGCCAGCGCTGCGTATAGCCCGCGCCGTCCTTCTTTCACCAACATGGCCGCGAATCCAAACATGGCCATGCCAAAAAAGCCATTGCTGAGATTCAGCCGAAGCCAATGCGTATAGTAAAGACGGTGCGCGCGGCCCACGTCGACGATCTGTCCGCCAAGCCCGCCGCGATCCCATACCGCCTCCCGATCGGCGTTGTTCATCAGGAGGGCCAAGGCCGCCAGCGTCAGAATTCCCGCCCCGCCGATTCCCGCCACCAGCGCCGTCCACCGCGATCTTAGCCGGCCTACGCGCAGACCCATAAGAATCGCGTACGCGCCGATGCCTCCCAAAAAAAGAATGCTGTGAAAAGACGTTAAGATGGACAGGACATATGCCGCTATACATACCGCGACGGCTTTGCTCACTGCCCTGCGCGCTCCCGCCTTGTCCCCGCTCAATCGCCAAAAGCGAGTATCGTCACGAGGTAGAGACACTGCTGCAGAGAGTAGAACCGCGCCTCGCGCGACCACGCGACAGTCCACGGACAGAGCGCCATCGCAAGCGCGGCGATCGCGGCGGTCGCGGGGCCGAGCAAGGGCCGCAGGACGAAAAAGGTCAGGACGACATTCACTCCGGCAATCAGCACCGAAGGCGTCCGCAACGCGGCCTCGGACATGCCCCACAGCTTGATGACGCCCGCTAGAATCACATTGATGGTCGTTCCGCTGTAATACGGCACGCCGCTCGGCAATTCTGCACGGCCCGTTTCGGCGATGCTATTACCCACGAAGGCATGGACCAGCTCATCGTGCCAGAGACTCGGCGCGCCGAGGTTCGCAAAGCCAAGCCCCAGCGCGAGTGCGGCCGCGGCAAGGACTGTCCCCCATTCCCAGAGCGCGAGCCCCCTTCGTTATCGGCTACAGCCGCCCCATGCAAAGCGCCGTCCCCCGCTTGAACCAAACCGGTGGTTCCGCTTCCCCCGTTTGTTTGTTTGTCTCGCCTCGCCTGGCCGGATATAATGCGCGCCGACTGTGCAAAAACAGGGACTTTTGAGCCCTTCCAAAAGTAGTCCCAAGCGAAGCGAGGCACGAGCGAAGACGGGACTGTCCCTGCTTTTGCTGGGCGCGCTCTAAGACTACACACTCGCGACGAGGATTGTCATCCCGCAGCCACCCGTGCCCTGGCCATTTGTGCGCGGAACGCCCAAGACAGCATCGGCGAAGGGACAGCGACATGAAAATACGCTCCGACCTCAGGTCCCTGGCACTGCTCCTCGTCTCGGCCCTCTCAACTCTCGCTGCATGCACCGTCACCGCGCCCGGCATCGGCTACGTGGGCGGCTGGGATTGGAACGTCAGCGACGAGACCGAGCGCTGGGCGGGCTTCGACCCGGACGGCATCTACAGGCTCCAGAGGGACGTGTTTCTGCTCGATATCCCCGATCGCACAAACGGCCTCGCGCTCGTGCCGGGCATGGAGTCGGTCGTCCCGCCCGGCACCGTTCGCGGTCCTACAGCACTCTCCGACTATCAGGACGCTCCACGACACTGGCCGAGGGTCGCCGGAGTTGCAGAGGAAGGGACCCGCATGCGCGCCACAATCCTCAGGTCAAAGGGAAACGTCCGCGCACCGAGTCTAGCGCGCGTCTACATCAAGGCGCAGATCATGGCCGGGCCGCACCAGGGCAAAGTTGTCGACCTCCAGGCCCTGTCGCTCTACGCCACCGACCTCGAATCGGGCCGCGCGGAACTCGTCGGGCCAAACGAGGATTTCCTTTCGAGGGCGCCTTAGTATGCCCGAGCGGGACCGGCCGAAGATCGGGCTCATTTGCTCCCACGGCGGCCATCTGACGGAACTATTGGAGCTGCAACCCGCCTTCGAAGGCTTCGACACCTTCTACTTCTGCTACGACGCCGACACGACCCGCCGGCTCGATCACGCCTATCTCACACCCAACCGGCCCCACAGCCCCTTCCACGTCGCGCGAAATTTC
>JASJYE010000401.1 GCA_030123645.1 Candidatus Hydrogenedentota bacterium
CATTGATACATAAGGACTTACAGCGATGCGTAGCCCGAAGTCCGACAAACTCCTAACTACGCTAACGACGTCGCCGGCTGGCAAGCTGCGTCGCCCACGCCGGGACAATGACACCCTCTCAGGGCTTCAACTCGCGGCCCTTTGAGAATCGCTGGGGCTGCGATTCGGAAGGAAAAGGCGCGGGCACCCGTCGGCCCGCGCGCCTTTTCGCCTGTCTCTTGAAAGCTGTCTTATGCGTCTCCGGTGGGCAATTGACTAAAGGGCAGTTTTTTGTCCACTCGAATATCGGGCGGTAGGCCGAGCACGCGTTCGGCGATAATGTTCATGAGGATTTCATCCGTCCCCCCCGCGATCCGCCCGCCAGGCGACGAAAGATAGGCCTCTTGATACACCGAGCCCTCCGCCCCGCCATTCTCCATGAGCACGCCGCCCATTTCCTGAAGGTCCATCGTGAACGAAGCTATTTCTTGGCGCTTTTTGGCAGTGACCAGCTTGCCGATCGACGCCTCGGGGCCTGGGGTCTGTCCGCGCGACAGCGCCGTCATCGTCCGAAACGTGGTCAGCTGGATACCTCGCGACTGAACGTACCAGTCCGCCAGTTTCTCCCGAACGGACATGTCTTCTATAGCCGGGCCACTCTCCAATTCCGTGGCGCAAACGGAGTCGAAAACTTCGTCAAAGTCCGGAGGCGACGCACCACCCACGGCCAAGCGCTCATTCATCAAAGTCGTCAGCGCAACGCTCCACCCATCGCCCACCTCGCCGAGCCGCTGCGAGTCGGGGATACGCACATCGCTGAAGAAAACTTCACAGAAATTCGATTCGCCGGAAATCTGTTTGATGCGGTTAATCTCGATACCGGGCGATTTCATATCCAGAAAGAAGTACGTCAACCCCATGTGCTTCGGCAGCGAAGGATCGTGCCGCGTGACGATAATTCCGTAGTCCGAATAATGCGCGCCAGAGGTCCAGACCTTCTGGCCATTAATAATCCAGTCATCGCCGTCCTTTATCGCGCGCGTACGCAGGCCTGCCACGTCGGAACCGGCGCAGGGTTCCGAGAACAACTGGCTCCAGATTTCCTCACCCCGGAGCAGCTTCGGGAGATACCGCAGCTTCTGTTCATCGGTGGCGTACTTCATCATCACCGGCCCGGCCATTCCGATGCCTATGCCGAAGACGCCCCCAGGCAAGGGATACTTCGCCTCTTCTTGCCCGTAGATCACCGTCTCCATCGGCGTCGCGCCGCGCCCTCCGTATTCTTTGGGCCATAGCAGGCAGGCGTAGCCTGCATCCGCTTTGCACCCCTGCCACGCTTTGGCGAGCTTGATCGGGTCCAAAGTGTCTCCACCCTCTCGCGCTCTGAAGGCTTCGGCGGTAAACTTTGGCGCATTCTCCGCCAGCCACTCTCGCACTTCAGCTCGGAACTTCGCTTCCGATTCGCTGTCATTAAAATCCATAATCCCTCTCCTGTTCCAACGCCTAGGCGCTACGTTGTGCCTCGAGGTTGCTGATTAACCGGTCCTTCCAGACCCGCGCGCTGCCCAGGCATAACGACAACAACTTCGCACGCCGGTAATAGAAGTGGCAGTCGGCTTCCCACGTGAAGCCCATGCCACCATGAATTTGAATGTTTTCCTTCGAGGCGAAGTGATAGGCATCCGTCGCACTGATGCGCGCGCTCGCCGCGGCAACCGGCAATTCCGCCGCGTCGGTCGAGAGCGCCCAAGCGCCATAGTAGGCGTTGGAACGGGCCAACTCGTTTTTCACGTACATTTCCGCCATCCGGTGTTTGAGCGCCTGGAAAGAACCAATGGGCCGTCCGAAAGCGTAACGGCCAATCGAGTACTCGCGCGCCATCCGCATACACGTGTCCGCGCCGCCGATCTGCTCGAAGGCAATCAATACAGCCGCGCGATCCAACACCTGCTGCAACACATCCCAATTCCCACCCTCGCCCAGTACGACCGCGGGAGCGTCCTTGAAGCTCACCTTCGCGTGAGAGCGAGTCGGGTCAATCGTTGCAACCGTTTCGCGGGAGACGCCGGCCCCAGACAAATCGACCAAGACCAGCGAAACGCCGTTGCCGTCTTTCGCGGCGACCACGGCGATGTTCGCGACATCGCCGTCGGGCACCGGTGTCTTTGTGCCATTTAGCTTTCCATTTTCGAAGGTGACCTCTATCGTGTTCGGATTGGCAACGCGCGGGCCTTCCGAAAGCGCCAGCGTTCCTATCAACTCGCCGGCAGCGAGTTTCGGCAAGTACTCCTGCTTTTGCTCATCGCTCCCGCCCTTAACGATTGCCTCGGTCGCCAGATACACCGACGACGAAAAAGGAGTCGGCGCGACTGCCCGGCCGATCTCTTCGGCGATCACGCAAAGTTCGAGATAGCCATAGCCGATGCCACCGTATTCCTCGGGAAGCGCCGTCGCGGTCCAGCCCATTTCGACGATGCCCTTCCAGAGGTTCTCATCATAGGCGTCGTCGCCTTCGAGCACGCGCCGGACCACGGAAATATCGCATTGCTCTTTCAAGAACCTTCCCGCATGTTCCCTCAGTTCCTTTTGTTCTTCAGAAAAGTCGAAGTTCATTTGGCCTCCTCAAAGATTCGCATATTAACCGGGAGTTCCCATATAAACCCGCCCGCGACCACCGCCGAAGGGTTTGTACCAGTATGTATCGAAGCAATGAGCGCCGTCAAGCCTTCATTTGTGCTTCTAAGACTACAACGCTTCATTTTGGCCCGCTCTCTGAGCAAAACGGGGACTTTTGAGCTTTTCCAAAAGTAGTCCTCGTGAGCTTGCGAGCAGGGACTGTGGAGTTGGTGAAAAACCAATCATCGGCCCAAAAACAGGGACTTTTGAGCCCTTCCAAAAGTAGTCCCAAGCGAAGCGA
>JASJYE010000402.1 GCA_030123645.1 Candidatus Hydrogenedentota bacterium
CTCACTGTGACTGCTCCTCGACGTAATGTGCGTAGGCCGCTGCGTCCATGAACGAACTGAGTTCGGCGGGATCGACGTCCTTCAATTTAAAGAACCAGCCGTCCGCGTAAGGGCTTTCGTTCACCAACTCGGGCTGGTCGTCCAAAGCTGTATTCACTTCCACCACTTCACCTCCAACGGGCGCGTATATATCGCTCGCGGCTTTCACCGATTCGACCGCGCCCGCTTCCGCGCCTTTGGCCAATTTCACGCCGGTCTCAGGCAACTCGACGTAGGTGACGTCGCCGAGTTGTTCGGTTGCGTAGGCGGTGATGCCGATGGTGCACGTGCCGTCCTCACCGCGGATCCACTCGTGTTCTTGAGTGTACTTCAACTCCTCAGGATACATGTACGTCCTCCTCGAAGGGCCTATATTTTAATCCGGCACGTGCCTTTCTTGTAGAACGGAATCTCGGCCACCTCGATCTCGAGGTCTTTCGGGCCCGCGGTGAACTGCGTGCCCGGCTCAGACAGGGCCCTGGGCACACGGGCGAGCCCCACGCCGTGCTCGACGCTCGGCCCGTAGGTCCCGCTGGTCACGATACCCACGGCCGTTCCATGGTGTTTCACTTCGAAATCCTGTTGTGGCTTGCGTTTAGAGCGGGTTATAATGCCTACTTGCACGGGATGGCCGTCCGTATCGCGCCTCTTCTCCAGAGCTTCTTTGCCTACGAAGTCCGTGTCCCAAGCAATGAATGAAGCCATCCCGGCCTCGAGTGGTGTCACCGTTTCGTCGAAATCCTGGCCCGACAGCGCGTATCCGACCTCCGTACGCAAAGTGTCGCGGGCGCCGAGCCCGGCAGCTTCGATGGCGTCCATTTCCAAGAAGACGTCCCAAAGTTTGGGCGTAAGGTCGTTCTCCATGAATAGCTCGTATCCAAGCTCGCCTGTAAACCCGGTTCGTGAGAGCAGCACTGCGTGCCCCTCCCAGGTCGTCCAGGTTGCGTTAAAGAATTTCAGCGTTTGCGCCTCCTCGAAACCGGCCTCGAGCACGAGCTCGCGGGAGCGCGGGCCCTGCACGTCAATCTTGCCGGTCTCGTACGACACGTGCTCCGCTCCGGCGTTGTCCGCGCAGATCCGCGCCGTGACCGAGTCCAGCGGCCCTGCGTTAGTCACGACGTAGAGCTCGTCGCCGGCCATACGAAAGGTAATCAAATCATCGATGATCCCGCCCTGCTCATTCAGGATGGCCCCATACCGGCCCCGGCCCAGGGGGATCTTCGATACGTCCGAGATAATCTGTTTGCCGTAGCTCTCGATGGCCTTCTGGCCGCGAATCCTGTACTCGCCCATGTGCGAGCAGTCGAAAAGCGAAGCCTCTGCCCGCGTTTGCAGATGTTCCTTCAGTATCCCCGCGAACTGCAACGGCAGCGCCCAGCCTTTGAAGTCGACAATCTTCGCGCCGAGTCCTTTGTGTTCATCGAAGAGCGGCGTTTTCTGCATTTGGGCCTCCCAGATCGATTAGGCAGGCCGCCGACCGGATGATGAGGCACGCAGCCATGCCCGGACCTCCGACGGAGAACGCGCATGTTGCGCCCCACCATCGATCCTCCTGAGCCCAGGCCTACGGCAAAGAGGACTGCCCCCCTCGTTCCACCGTGCTAAGCTCCACACATATGCGCCAGTCGCGATGGGGGAAACGGTAAGTATCGTGCCATTGGCCTTCGCCGCGAGTCAAGTGGGGCCTTGCAACCGTAGCGCTTGCCGGTGGATTATATACGCTGAATCGGGGACCCGGAGCAGGCGCGCCGCGCATGTCGCTCACGGGCGCTTGAACGAAGGAACAGGGGAGATTGCGATGAGTTCCATAGAAGCGAAGCAACCTTTGTTGACGAGAGACGTGCAGATTGTGTTGGCGTTCACACTGGCCTATCTCGCAGTGGCGGTCGCCGGCGCGCTTAGGACGGGGAACGCGGAGTTCATCATCTACATCGGCGTGATGGTCGTGCTCGTAGGGGTGATCGGATTCGTGCATTATCGCGTCAACCTTACGCTGCCGGCCTTGTGGGCGCTGACAGGCTGGGGCGCCGCGCATATGGCGGGCGGTCTCGTGACCGTGCCTGAGAGCTGGCCCATCCACGGCGACATCCGAGTGCTCTACAGTCTTTGGCTGATTCCCGAGCGCCTCAAGTACGACCAAGTCATTCACGCCTACGGTTTCGGCGTCACGACCTGGGTCTGTTGGCAGGGGCTTCGCTCCGTACTGCTCCAATACGGCCCCGCGCGGCCGACCTATGGCCTGATGGTCTTGTGCGCGGCCGGCGGCATGGGTTTTGGCGCCCTCAACGAGGTCATCGAATTCACTGCAACACTTCTCGTGCCCGAGACGAACGTCGGCGGCTACGTGAACACCGGCTGGGACCTAGTCGCGAACCTTACGGGCACGACCATCGCCGCCACCCTCATCGTCTTGACGGGCCGGGGATCGGGTCCCGCAACCGAATAGGGCGAGTCGCGAAAGAGAAAGAACCAAGCGACGCCCCAAAGCAGCAGGCCACCGATCAGCCAGCCGGCGAAGAACTGCCACGACCCGATCATCGGAAAGTTGTCGAAGAAATCCTCGGGCATCGCGCTGTCCACCCTGGGGCATTTTATCAGGACCGATCTCTGCTCGCCCGTGCGCGGGGGCCGAGAGAAGCGGGAAATCCCTCGAATTCGGCGAAAGCCTCCAGGACGGCGGCCCTTTCAAAGATCTTGCTCCAACACCTCCCCGCGCGCCCAGAAGACGGGGCCCGGGAAGGTGAGCGACCTCGCATGTCCAGCCTGCTGAAGCGCCGCACATTGTGCGCGCATCCAATACATACTGGATATCCCGCCAATAACTCCAATCTAGTTTGAGTACGCTTCTAGCCC
>JASJYE010000403.1 GCA_030123645.1 Candidatus Hydrogenedentota bacterium
CCGGTGACGTTGTTGCCTTCGGTGGCCTTGAGCACGGCGATGGCCTTGGTCGGGACGGCGCCTTTCGTGTCGGAACCCTCTTCAGCGGCGATGGCTGAGGTCCCAGCGAAAGCGGCGATACCGATCGCCAGCGCGCCTACTATTGTGTTAAGTGATTTCATTGTGGTTTTCCTCCAGGCTTTTTTTGTTGTTTTTACGGGTCGCATGGAGCGACATGATAGCATGTGGGCCCGTAATGGTCTCTACGTGAACACCCGGGAGGGGGGAAGTATTCGCGTGTGGGGCTTGGATTCGCCAGCCCTTGCTTCCCCTTAACGGCGGGTCGCCGGAATGACATTGGGGGTTTGGGGATCGGGTTGAAGAGACCCTTGCATGTTGCTTTTTGTGGGGATCTGGCGTAGCGCTTTGCCGCGCCGGTACGGTGAGCTATCCGGGTTAGACGCTGTCCCATCTGTCTGGCGTGGGAATGATCGCCTCGGAGGCCGAGGCCTTCACGGCGAGCTTGCCGTCGTCGCGCCGGAATTCCACCTCGACCTGCACGAGGCTTTTGCCCCGGTGGATCACTTCGCCCTCGATGTGTATCGTGCCCTCGGTAACCGGCCTGAAAAATGAGACGTTGAGATCGGCGGTCGTCACCGCTTCATGGTCTTCGAGGACCGTCAGGGCCGTGAGAAAGAGGGATCGGTCAGCCAGCGCCGCGAGAAATCCCCCAAACACGGCCCCGCGGGGGTGGAAGAGGCGGGGGTCGACGGGCCACTCTTGCCACAATCGGCCAGCTTCCCATTTCACCACACGCTTCGGTAGTGGCAGGGCTTCCATAAACGGAACCGACGGTTCGCGCCCCTCGACCATCAAGTCCAGGAGTTTTCCCCACCGGCTACTCATGCGCCTCGTCAAGCACCTGGGCGAGGCCGGCATGGTCGGGCGTTCGCAGCGAATCCACTATATCTTGCACGCGTTTCGGCGGCGGGGGAGTCCAAACGGTCACGAACAGCGTCACGACAAAATTGAGGAGCATTCCGATAGCGCCGATGCCCTGGGCCGAGATGCTGAAGCACCAAAGCGGCATGTCGTAGAACTGCGCGCCGATGATGTAGCCCGCCGTAAACACAAGCCCTGAGATCATCCCGCAAATTGCGCCTTCGCGGTTTACGCGCTTGCTGAAGATGCCGAGAAAAATTGCCGGGAAGAAACTTGCCGCGGCGAGGCCGAAGGCGAACGCGACGACTTCCGCGACGAATCCCGGAGGATTGATTCCGAAGTAGCCCGCCACGAACACGGCCAGCAGCACCATCGCGCGCCCCATCAGGACGCGCTGCGCCTCGGTGGCATGCGGATTGATCATCCGGAAGTAGATGTCGTGCGCGATCGAGCTCGAGATCACGAGCAACAACCCTGCCGCGGTCGACAGCGCCGCCGCAAGGCCTCCTGCCGCCACCAAAGCGATCACCCATGGCGCCAGCCCCGCCACCTCGGGCGTCGAGAGCACGATAATGTCCCGGTCAATGGTCACTTCGTTCGCCTCCGCGTCCGCAGAGAGGTGAATCACGCCGTCTTGGTTCTTGTCCTCAAATACCAATAGGCCCGTTTTCTGCCATTCCTTCGTCCAGCCGAAGTCCAGTTCCGCGCCCGCCGCGTCGGTCTTTTCCAGGTCATAGAGCGGGCGTTCGAGTGGGCCGCCGTCCTCGTCCTGTGTCCGCACCTGCACAATCGACGCGCCCTCGAGCGATTGCAGCAGGTTGTACCGCGCGAAGGCCGCTACGGCGGGCGCGGTCGTGTAGAGCAGCGCGATAAACAGCAGCGCCCACCCTGCCGAATAACGCGCGGCGCGGACGCTGGGGACGGTGTAGAAGCGCACAATGACATGCGGGAGGCCGGCGGTGCCGGCCATCAAGGCGACGGTGATACAAAAAACATTGAGCTTGGACAAACTCTGGAAGGGTTTCGTGTATTCGTCGAATCCGAGGTCCGTCTGAATCCCGTTGAGCCGCTCCACGATGTCGCTCGTGGTGAAGGCGATCTGCGGGATCGGAATACCTGTAAGTTTATAAGCTATGGCGCCGGCGGGAAGCAGAAAGGCGACAATTAAGACGGTATATTGGGCCACTTGGGTCCACGTGATGCCCTTCATGCCTCCGAGGACGGCGAAAAAGGCCACGATGACCATGCCGACGATGACTCCCGTGGCGATGGGCACGCCGAGAAAGCGGCTGAATACGATGCCTACGCCGCGCATCTGGCCGGCGACGTAGGTCATGGAGATGAAAATGGCCGCGATCACCGCGACGATCCGGGCGACGTTGGAGTAGTAGCGATCGCCCACGAAGTCGGGCACGGTGTATTGGCCGAACTTGCGCAGGTAGGGCGCGAGCAGGAGCGCCAGCAAAACGTAGCCGCCGGTCCAGCCCATGAGGTAAACGGTCCCGTCGTAGCCCATGAAGGAGATTAGGCCCGCCATGGAGATGAACGAGGCCGCCGACATCCAGTCCGCAGCCGTCGCGGCGCCGTTCGCAATCGCGGGGATGCCCTGCCCCGCAACGTAGAATCCGGCAGACTCGCGCACACGCGACCGCCAGCCAATGTAGAGGTAGAGTGAGAAGGTGATGATGATGAAGAGGAAGGTCCAAGCAGCGGTGGTCATATAGCGCTACTCGTCCATGTGAAATTTTTTGTCGAGCTTGTCCATCCGCCAGGCGTAGAAGAAGATGAGCACGACAAAAACGTAGATGGACCCTTGCTGCGCGACCCAGAAGCCGAGCGGCAACCCGAAAAAGGTAATTTTGTTCAAGACCTCTACGAAGAGAATGCCGCAACCATAAGAGACGGCCGCCCAAATGACGAGCAGGGCCAAGATCAGCCGGTTGTTCGCGCGCCAATAAAGGACG
>JASJYE010000404.1 GCA_030123645.1 Candidatus Hydrogenedentota bacterium
GAAAATCGCATAGAACACAAGGAAAAGCAAGAGAGGCCGTTGCGGTGTTTGTGCGGTTAAGAAAAGAGCGCGAAAGAAGGAAAATAGACCACAGAGAATACGAAGAAACTATGCAGGCAGATCTTTGTGCGATTCGTGTACTTTGTGGTGAAAAAAAGAGACTGAAAAACTCTGTTCATCTTGTTCATCCTGTCAAAAAGACGAACGCTGGAACCTTATGAATTCTCACCGGCACAGCCGGTGGATTAATTTGGATTTAGTTATGGATTCAACGGAAAGACCGGGAGATCGTAGGACTCGGTGCTGGTGTCTTTGAGGCGGCGGCGCACGATTCCTGAATCGAAGTCGTCGGGCGTGGGCGTGGGGTAGTCGTTATTGAAGCAGGCAAGGCAGAACTGTTCCTTGGAGAGACCCGTCGCATCGACCAGACCTTCAATGCTTTGAAAAGCAAGTGAGTCAACATCGAGAAACTCGCGCATCTCCTCGACGCTCTTCTTGTAGCCGATCAGCTTCTCGCGATCCGGCGTGTCGATCCCGTAATGGCACGAATTGATGATCGGCGGGCAACTGATTCGGAAATGAATTTCCTTCGCATCGCATTTCCGCAACATCTTGATGATCTTTTGCGCCGTCGTCCCGCGGACGATGCTGTCGTCGATGAGGATGATGCGTTTGCCCTCGATCGCGCTGCGCGCGGGATTGAGCTTGATCCTGACGCCGAAATCTCGAATGTGCTGGTCGGGCTCGATGAATGTCCTCCCAACGTAATGGTTGCGTATGAATCCCATGTCGAAGGGAATGCCGGCCTCGTGCGCGTAGCCCAAGGCGGCGGGATTCGAGCAGTCCGGCACGGCCATCACGAGATCGGCGTCCACGGGCTTGACCTTAGCGAGGTTCGCGCCCAGTTTTTTCCGCACTTGGTCGACGCTCTTGCCGAAGATATGGCTGTCTGGGCGGGCGACATAGACGAACTCGAAAATACACGAACGCGGAATCGCGGGCTTGAAGGGCTTGATGGATTCGAGGCCCCCCGTGGTGATGCAGACGACTTCGCCGGGCTCGACTTCGCGGACCCAGTCCGCATTGATGATATCGAGCCCGCACGTTTCGCTCGATACGATGTGCGCATCGCCCAGTTTGCCCAGCCACAATGGCCGAAAACCGAGCGGGTCGCGCGCGGCAACGACGCATTCGCCATTTGTCGCAAGGATAGAATAAGCGCCGAGGACCTTGCCGAGGGCCTCGACCACGCAGTCGACGAACCGGTCTGCGCCCGCGCGCGCGATGAACTGAATGATGACTTCGCTATCGGTGGTCGTTTGGAAAATGGCGCCCTCATTTTCGAGCTGCTCACGGAGCGTCTTGGCATTTACGAGATTGCCGTTGTGGCCCAGGGCCATCGAGCCGCGCGCGTAGTCGACCGGCAGCGGCTGCACATTCTTGAGTTCGCTCGTGCCGTAAGTCGAGTAGCGGACGTGGCCGATCGCCATATGCCCGGGCAGGCGCGCGAGCTTATGCGGCTTGAACACGTCCGACACGAGTCCGATGCCGCGTTGCGCGTTGAGTTGGCCGTCGTCGCTGACTACGATGCCCGCGCCCTCTTGGCCGCGATGCTGGAGGGCGTAGAGCCCGAGGTAGGTGAGGGTCGCCGCCTCCTTATGGCCGACTACGCCAAACAACCCGCATTCGTCGCGCAGATGGTCTTCGCTGCGGTCTCGCAGATGGCAAGGCGGCAACTGGATGGTTTTCCCCGATATCTTTACGCTCACGATCCCATCGTCCTCGAAAGCCATGATCAGAACTCCGCGCCGCCGGTTAATTGCCGATACGCCTCGATGTACTTCTCGCGTGTCTTCATGACGATGCCGTCCGGCAACGGAGGTGGGGGCGAATTCTTGTCCCACCCCTGCGTTTCGAGCCAGTCGCGCACGAACTGTTTGTCGTAGCTCGCTTGGCTTCTGCCCGGCTGGTATTCGTCCGCGGGCCAGAAGCGCGACGAGTCCGGAGTCAGGATCTCGTCTGCAAGCACCAATTCTCCATCGAGTATACCAAACTCGAGCTTCGTATCGCACAGGATGATGCCTTTAGTGGCGGCATATACCCTGCCCCGTTCGTAGACCGCAAGCGCGGCCTCGCTCGCCTCGCGGTTCCACTTCTCGCCGATGATTTCCGCTGCCCGTTCCGGACTGATGTTGATGTCGTGACCATCGGTCGCCTTTGTTGCGGGGGTGTAAATGGCTTCGTCGAGCTTGCCGGATTCGACAAGTCCCTCGCGGATGCCGATCCCGCAAACCGTCCCGCGCTCACGGTATTCCTTCCAGCCGCTGCCGGCGAGGTATCCGCGAACGACGAACTCGACGGGGAACATCTCGCACTTGCGCACAAGCATGCTGCGCCCTTCGAACTGCTCCGCAGCGGCCTGGAAATCCTGCGGCAATTCGGCGAGATCGGTCGAAATCACATGGTCCTTCACAATGTCCTTCATCATGTCGAACCAAAACATGGACATGCTGGTCAGTATCTTCCCCTTGTCGGGAATGCCGACCGATTCGACCCAGTCGAAAGCCGAGATGCGATCGGTGGCGACGATGACCAGTCTGTCCCCCAGGTCATAGATGTCGCGCACCTTTCCGCGCAACAATGGTTCCCGCTCGGGCAAGTAGGTTTGGAGTAGTGCGTCAGCTACCATGGGCCGCCCCGCTATGTTGTTGAAAAAAGTCCCCTTCAAATACGGCTTATTCACTTCAAACAACTCATCGAGCAACAATTCCGAGGCCTCTGCCCCGGGCGTCCGGGTCCATCACAGAAAAACGCGGTGCAGGGACGGGGTGGTGGCGCTGCGGAAACCTTTCGACAGAGTCCGGCGTATAGAAACTGCCGCC
>JASJYE010000405.1 GCA_030123645.1 Candidatus Hydrogenedentota bacterium
GCGGACGGGTCGCTGGAGTCGGTCGTGGAGACGCGGTGGACGCAGAACGCGAAGGGCGGGCCGTTTACGGACATCGAGCAGATGAAGCAGGACACGTCGTATGTGTACGACGGGCCGGAGGGCGAACATTACAACATCGGCCAGGGCCCCGGCGTGGACAGCGCGAGCGCATCCGGGCAAGTCGTGGCGTTGCTCGCGGCCTTAAAGGCGCTGTCAACCGCGCTCGACCTGCTCAAGCCCGCGAGCGGCCGGCCGGCAACGCCGGCTCCACTTCCGTGAGGGCGCCGCAAACTGACTCATGATTAAGCCACCGGCTCTGCCGGTGTGATTTCATCAGGCCGTGCCCTTCCCGCGTTTGTTTTTTCACCACGAAGGGCACATGCAAACCACGAAGAACCGCTTCTATACTGCAAATATGGAATCTTCGTGCTCTTCGCGTCCCCGGAACCACCGGTTTGGTATTCGTGCACCGATACTGTATCCGTTGCGCGTGTGCGGCAGCGTTCAATATCCTGCTCATCGTGTTAATCCTGTTAATCCTGTCGAAAAAAAGGTTTCGGCGTAGGCCCCTTTTAGGGGCCTTCCTCAAGCTACCTGTTCCACAGGTGGTTATTGCTGGTGACCTTGAGAAGCAATTCTGCCCGCTCTAAAATGGACCCATGCGAATCCCCCTTTTCATCTGCCTCGCGCTGATCCTTGTAAACGCGGCCATCTACACTCAGGTTCGGAAATTTGACTTCGTTCACTACGACGACGGCGCGCATGTGTACGAAAACCTGCCGATACAGCGCGGGCTAAGCCCTGACAGCATGAAATGGGCCTTCTCCTCTATCCTTATCAGCAATTACATCCCCATCACGACACTGACGTATTTATTGGATTTTCAACTTCACGGCCTCGACCCGGCTGCGTACCACCTCACGAACCTTCTACTCCACGCGGCCAACAGCCTTCTCCTCTTCTGGGTCCTGTTCCGCCTCAGCTCAGCGCTGTGGCCCAGCGCCCTCGTTGCGGCGCTCTTCGCGGTTCATCCGCTGCACGTCGAGACCGTCGCCTGGATATCCGCGCGAAAGGATGTAGTAAGCACCTTCTTCGGGCTGCTGGCCGTGTGGAGCTACATGGCATACGTGCGCAGGCCGCGAGTCCTGCCGTATCTGGCTTCATTGATTTCATTCACGCTCGGGCTCCTTGCCAAGCCGATGCTCGTTACGCTTCCCTTCGTACTGCTTCTCCTCGATTACTGGCCGCTGAATCGTCTCGGGCGTCATCATGAAGCGCCACCCGTGGCTTTCCGAGAGCGTTGGGGCGTTCTCTTGGAGAAAGTGCCCTTTCTCTTGTTGAGCGTACTCGTGAGTGTCCTGACTCTCGTGGCGCAGCGCGGCGCCGGAGCCGTTCAGCCAGCCAGCCTTCTCGGCTTCCCGGTACGTGTCTATAACGCCGTCGTCTCGTATGCAGCGTACGTGGGGAACACATTTTGGCCTTCCGGCCTCATCCCCTTCTATCCGCATCCAGGCGCCGGCATCCCCCTCTGGCACGTTCTACTTTCGCTCTTCTTCCTCGCTGCGGTTTCAGCACTGTGTTTCCGCCTGCGCCGCACTCGCCCTTATCTCATTGTGGGTTGGCTGTGGTTCCTCGGCACTCTGGTCCCCGTAATTGGCCTCATTCAAGTCGGCGGACAGGCGATGGCCGACCGCTATACCTATATCCCGCTCATCGGCCTCTTTGTGATGGCCGCGTGGGCCCTTCGCGACTCGGTTATCGCCTGGCCGAAATCGAGAACGGCGCTGACCCTCTCGGCGACGGCGGTGGTATTGATCCTATCGCTTGTGTCGTGGCGCCAGACCCGGCACTGGGAGAACAGCATTGCGCTCTTCGAGCATACGCTCCGCTTTAGCCCTAATAACACGGTTGCCTTGGGCAATCTTGGGGCGGCCTATCTGGACGCGGGGCGACCCGACGAAGCAATAGAGCGCATCGAGGCGGTCTTGGCCTTATATCCGCGCGACGTCGGAAACCTTAGGAACCTTGGCAAAGCGTATCTCCACACGGGCCGCTTGGAAGAGGCTGAAGAACGGCTTGAGCTGGCTATAGCACTGGACCGCAGATCCCCTAAGACACTGAATCTCATAGGCCTGGTGCTTTTGAATCAAGGGAAGGAACTTCAGGCCCAACGCCGCTTCGAGAAGGCGCTCGAGCTTGAGCCGGAGTTTCTCCCCGCGCATAATAATCTCGGAAATGTGCTCCTGCAGCAGGGTCTCCACGCGGAAGCTCTGGCGCACTATCTATTCGTTCTCGAACGTAATCCAAGGCACCCGGACGCGCTGACGAACATTGGGGCCACGTTGCTGTATCTCAAGGATTACGAAGGCGCGATTCCGGTGCTCAAACGATCGCTGGAGATTGCACCGGACGACGCGGTGACACGTGTAAATCTCGCGGTGGCCTACTTCGAACTGGGAAGGTTTGAAGAGGCACGTCTCGAAGCGGAGCGCGCTCGTGAAATGGATCCCACCTACGAGAAAGCGGACGAACTCCTCCAGCTTATCCTATCGCAATCGCCGTGAACCTCGTGACTCAGGTCGAGACCATCGGGATGGGCCTGCAGCCCGGCATTCGGGCCGCTTCAGCGAGCGGCAACGACCGGATATCGTGCTACACGGAATCTTTCATTTCGATCGGCTCAACCTTGACCCCCATCGACTGGATCCAATCGAGCGCCGCATCGATCTCGTCTTCGTCACCCGTTAGCTCGAGCGTCACGAGCCCAATGTCTTCCTTAATCGTCGCGCCCCGGATATTCGTCACGACCTTGAACTTGTGCCCGAGCTCATAGATGAGCGGCTCCTTCATGGCGTCCCCGAGATAAGTCA
>JASJYE010000406.1 GCA_030123645.1 Candidatus Hydrogenedentota bacterium
GGGGAAACCGCTTTTCGGTATCTGCGTGGGTATGCAGCTTCTCTTCGAGGAGAGCAGCGAAGGCGAAGGTTCGCGGGGACTGGGCATTTTGCCGGGGAAGGTGGTGCGGTTTCCGGATGCCTCGGAAACCGGATTGAAGGTGCCGCATATGGGTTGGAACATCCTTGAAACAGTGCCGTCCGCGCCGTGTCCGCTGCTTCGCGAGGTCTCCGCGCGGCCGTATGTGTATTTCGTGCACAGTTACTATCCGGAGCCCGGGTCCAAGGACATTGTATATGCCACGGCGGACTACGGGGTGGAATTTGCGGCTCTGGTAGGCCGGGGAGCCGTGTACGGGGCCCAGTTTCACCCCGAGAAGAGCCAGCGGGAGGGCATCGCGATTCTCAAAGCCTTCGGGGACCTTGTACAGGCGTCCACCAAATCAGTTAAACTGTGAGCCCGGGATCCGATTGCGGCAGAGGCGGCATCATGATTAAGCAGATCTTGGTACCGACGGATGGAAGCACCTACGCCTCGATCGGGGTCGCGTACTGCGTGGAACTCGCGAAGCGGCACGAGGCGTCGCTCATCGGCCTGCATGTGATCGACATCAAGTTGCTCGAGGGCCCATTTCTGCGCGATATATCCGCCTCCCTGGGGACGGCGCCATACGTTAATTACCAAAACAATATTTCCTTGCTCTTAGAAGAGCGGGGAAAGGCCGCGCTGGGAGCGTTTCGCGAACGCTGTGAAAAGGCGGAGGTGCCCTTCGAGTCGCATCAGGTTATAGGCGCTGTCTCGCATGCGATCGTTGAAGAGAGCAGACTCGCCGACCTTCTTATCATGGGCCGCGGGGGCGAGCACGGCGAATGGTTCAATGGTTTACTGGGCTCTACGACGGAGGCGGTGGCTCGGCACGCGCAATGCCCCGTACTCTTGACGGAGCGCGAACGGGCCCGCATTCAGCGAGTTCTGGTCGCGTATGACGGTTCGGAGCATGCGCAGGGCGCTCTACAGTTCGCGACGAGCATCGGCGAAGCCTGGGGCGTGTCTTTTGAGGTGCTGATGGTGGGCAAGGACGGGTGCGAAGCGATAACCGACGAGGCGCGATCCTATCTGGAAGCGCACCGAATGGAAGTCGAGTACGCGACCCGTGAGGGGGATCCGCGCGACGTGATATTGGATTTCGCGAAAGAACGTGAAACCGACTTGATAGTGATGGGGGCCTACGGGCACTCACGAGTCCGCGAGTTGATACTGGGAAGCACGACCCAGTATGTAATTAATCACGCGCCGTGTCCCGTGCTTTTAGCCAGGTAGGAAGGGGGCGAGAATACGGTGATGAGAAAACTCCGGCTCAATAAAGTCGTGTCGCGAATTGGCGATCTACCGGCCATTCCCGAGGTAGTGACTGAGGTCATGGACCTCACTTCTGACCCGAATGTATCGGTTTCGGAGTTGAGCAAGCTGATCGAACGCGACCCCGTGTTGACGGCCAAACTGCTCAAAATCAGCAACTCGGCTTATTACGGGATGCGCCAGGTCGTCGGCACACTCAAGCTGGCGCTGGTGATTCTCGGCGTGCGCGAGGTGCGCAACATTGTCGTGGGCATCGCCGTGCTCGACACATTCCGCGACGAAGAAACGGAGATGCTGCTCGGCCAGCACGGACTCTGGCGGCACTCGCTCCTTGTGGCGGGGATGGCGAAGAAATTGGGCGCATATCTTGAGCTCAGCCTGCAAGGTGAAGATTTTATTGCCGGCCTGCTCCACGATATCGGGAAACTCGTCCTCTGGAAGCAGCTTGGAGCGGAGTACCGCGAACTCTACGAGCGCGCCAAACGCGAGAACATCCCCCTGCACCAACTGGAGGAAGACGTCTTGGGTTTCAACCACGCGGACGCTGCAGCCGCCCTTGCGGAGGCGTGGAACCTGCCGGAGACGCTTAGCTTCGCCCTAGGGGCCCACCACCGGAACAACGATCGGCTACAGGAAGAAGGACCCGCCCCGAAGCTCGCGGCGCTGGTGCGGATTGCGAATGTGGCCGCCCGGGACGATTTCGAAAACCACGAAGCGGCCGAACTCTCCTCATGCACGGATGAGCGCTCTTGGAAGGCTCTGGCGGCGGACGAGCAACCGCTCGACATCGAGGCCCGCAAAGAAGTCCTGTGGGGAATTAAAGAGGAGATGAGCGAGATCCCGTCGCTGAGTTTTTGAACTCCAGATGCCTCACGAAGCGGCCTGCGGATAAGGAGAGAAGTGAAATGGAACCTAAAGGGAAACCGCCGTTGTCGGATAGCGACAAGCTCGCCGCGGTGGACGTGGAACTGGAAACGGCCATGGAACGCTTGACCGAAACGAACGAGCGGATCGACAGGGTACTCACGAACCTGGAAGAAAACCCCGATGCCAACGATGAAACGCAAGATGACTTCGACGCGGCGCCGGAAGCTGAATCGGTAGATGGGGAAGCCGAGAGCTAAACAGTCCGAGTCCTCTATGTCGCCGGTCACGAAACCGCGCTCGCAGGCGGCCTCGATTGACGCTATGTCCTCTTCGTTGGGTGTGTCGTCCGCACACGGGTGAGGCACAGCCCGCTCAGGTCTGCAAAGAACACCCAATCCGGTCCGTGCTGTCCTTTCCAGACCGCCCTGGCCCTAACATAAACACTGGTGCGTTCCCGTGGGCAGGTCAGATCGAATTGGTCTGCATGGTGTTGAATCTGTATGCTTTCCGGGATCACGAAGAGGTGTTCCGTTCGCCGATACGTTCACGCATGAGATTCGTTGAGCAAAAAAAGGGACTGACCCAAGCGGAGCGAGGTACGAGCGCAGACGGGTCTGTCCCTTTTC
>JASJYE010000066.1 GCA_030123645.1 Candidatus Hydrogenedentota bacterium
TGCTTCCTTATCCCAATTTCCCGCGAAGCGGGTTCTAACTCGCAATGACAAAAAAGATACCCATTAGGTGTCCTTGTCTCAACGTTGGATCGTTAATACCAAAGCGGTGGTTCCGGCTATTCCTCTGCCTAATGTACTGTCGCAGAATAACTTACGCGGCGAATCGCTAATGGCCTGTCAGCGATGCTGGCTAGCCCTGCAGTTCTTTCGACTTTTCTTCCCTAATCTTCTTCTTGAATATCTTGCCCGTAGCGCCACGGGGCAGGGGTTCTCGCTGCAGGTAGATGATGCTTGGAATCTTGAACCTGGCCAGGCGAGATTCTAGGAAATCCAGAAGCTCCTGCTCGGTCAAATCGCATCCTTTTCGAATCATGACCACTGCCGCGACTTGTTCGCCCAGCCGTTCTTCGGGCAGGCCGAAAACGGCTGCCTCGAAGACATTGGGGTGCTCATGGAGGGCATCTTCAACGTCCCGGCAGGCGATATTCTCACCCCCCCGGATAATCAGATCCTTTATCCTGTCCTTTATGTAGATGAAATCATCCTCATCCATCATGCCTACGTCTCCGGATCGAATCCAGCCATCGCCGAGAGAGATTTCTGCCGTTGCTTCGGGGTCTTTCCAGTAACACCGAAGATTGGTCGGACTCTTAAAACAAACCTCGCCGAGTTCACCGGCTTCGACGGTCTTCCCATCAGTGTCAATGATTTTTATTTTCATAACCGGCGGCGTGGCTCGTCCCACGCTGTCCGGCTTTGCCGAATAGTCGTCGCCGCCATTGCCCGAGCCCAGGGCCGTAGTCTCGGTCATGCCGTAGCCGATTGATGCGATGTTGCTGCCTACCCGCTTCTCCATCTCCTTAACGTGCTTCGAAGGTCTGGCAGCACCGCCGCCGCCGAGAACCATGAGGCTGCTCGTGTCATGCTTTTTGAAATTGGGCGAATTGGTGATTTCCCAGCTCATGGAAGGCACGCCGACGAACTGGGTGATACGCTCCTTCTCGATAAGACGCAGGGCTTCTTCGGGGTCCCACTTGTACATCATCGCCATCTTCCGTTTGGTGCGGAAGGAGCCGAGGAACTGGCACAGCCCCGTAAGGTGAAACAGCGGCACGGTCAATATGCTGCCCGATTTATACTCCGGCCTCATCTCATCCAAGTAGTCCCGGTTCAGGTAGAGCAATCCCAAGCCCCCTAATTCCCAGGACATCAATGTATGGATTACGGCGCGATGGGTGCTTACCACCCCCTTCGGATGAGCGGTCGACCCGGAGGTGTACATGATGTAGGCATCATCGTCGAGATCGGCCTCGACCTCGGGAAACTCCGTTTCCGTTGCATCCGCCATCAGATCGTCGTAGGCAATGAATGAATCGGGCATTCCGTCGACCGCTCGAACAACAATCACCGGTATCTTCGGATCGGCCAAATAGGGCGCCATGCGTTCCGCACGCTGCGGGTCGGCGAAAATCAGTTTCGGGTCACTGTGTTGAAGCCCGTACTGCATCTCAGCGCCCTGCCACCATGCATTCATCGGGACGGCGACAGCGCCTAAGGCGGTGATAGCCATGAACGCAATACAGAATTCCGGGTAGTTTCGCATGGCAATGGCCACCCGGTCGCCTTTTTGGATTTCAAAGGCATCTTGGATTCGCCAGGCCAGTCTGGCTGCCAGTCGATAGGTTTCGGAGAAGGTGTAGCGCTCATCCTGGTACACCATGAAATCCCAATCCCGCTCCCCGTACCACCGGGTGATCGCCTGGGAGATGAAGGCCTCCTTGTCCGTGCCTTGCGCATACACCGCTTTCAAGTTCTGGGGGCACGACTTGAACACCGGGTATTCCACACCGCCAATGGTCCCGGTGGCCAATTCGTAAGGGGCATTCGGCGCGGTCAATTCCTCGATCATCCGTTGCCGGACTTCATCGGTAATGACTGTAATTGGATTCACTCTAATTGCTCCTTTGTGGGTTCAAGGCCTGCATGTAGGGGAGATTGTAGCGCTGTTGAAGCCCTCGTAACAGCCCAATGTTCTATGCCGCAATGGTAACATCCAGGGCGGTGGTGGGCTCATTGGCAATCAATAGCTCCGGTTCGCCGCCCGAAATGCACTACGGCTTGGACTCGGTGCGAATACAGAGCTTGCCCAGCGCGATCGCGGGGGTTTCGTCTTAGCTCCAATTGATTTAACCGAGATTTCCCCAAAAAGGTCCGCCCGTGATCACCATCGACGGGTGTGAAGCATTATGAGCACGAAGAACGAGTTCCTTCAAGGCGCAGTTTCCTTCTGGACGATCTATGAGACGCTCGAGGCAGTGGATCTCCTTGTGTCTTGTGCGATCGCCGTCAGAACAGCCTTTGCTCATAAGGTTAAGCGATGCAGGCGGATCTCAAGATGACTTTCCGAAATGGGAGTGATTGTGCATCGCTTAGCGGGTTTTCTGTATTATATTGCAGATTTGAAGCCTGTAGACGGGCCAGGCGCGCAATAGCTGCGGGATATTCCACCTTTGCGAGTGCTGGGAACCGCCCGTGCAGGTGCATGATTCTTGGAGGGGGAAGTCCGGCCTAAGGGCCCTAGAGCACTAAGGTATATGAGCGAAATCATCGAGGAAATGCTGATTACGAACAGGCTGGGCATGCACTTGCGGCCTGCCCAGCAGTTTGTGCAGACGGTACTGAAATTTCAGTGCGATGTACATGTGCAAATGGACGGGCAGCGCGTCAACGCGAAGAGTATCATGGGGCTTTTGACGCTGGCTGCGGGACGGGGCGCGCGCATTACGGTGGTCTGTGATGGCGAGGACGCTCAGGACGCGATGGGCGCGGTGCGCGCCCTGGTCGAATCCAGGTTTGGTGAGGATTAATCGCGAATTCTCCGAAGCGGTTTCGGAAGGGTATGCGGAGCGGGCCGGGACGCTCCATAATCTTTGACGAAGGGCTGAGTGAATCGTGGCATCTCTACCTCAAATCGAAATTCCCCTGTACGGCATAGGCGTTTCGCCGGGCATTGCGATCGGCCCTGCACGGATGTTTCATGTGACGGCGTTGGACGTGCCTGCCTCGTCCATCGAGGACCCCGCGGCGGAATTGGCGCGTTTCGATGAGGCCGTGAAAAAGGCGCGTGTTACGCTCACCGCGCTGAAGGAGCAAACGCTGGATGAGCTGGGCGAGAAGCACGCGGCGATCTTCCAGGCGCATATCGACCTGCTTGACGACGTCGCGTTGCGGCCGGAAGTCGAGCGGCGGCTCAACGAGGAGAAACTCAGCGTCGAATACCTCGTCAACGATCTCATCGGGCGCTACACTAAGATGCTCGGGCAGGTGCAGGATCCGCTTTTCCGGGAGCGGTCGAACGATCTTCTGGATGTGGGCCGGCGCATCCTCGGCTACCTGCTTGAAGAGGAATTGGAAAGCCTGGAGCACCTCGAAGAACCCTGCGTGATCGTGGCGCATGATTTGTCGCCTTCGGAAGCGGTGAATATGGACCTGACGAACACGATGGGCCTGGCGACGGACGCCGGGGGACCGACATCGCACATGGCGATCATCGCGCGGGCCTTCCAGATTCCCACGGTGGTCGGGCTGCGCTATCTGGGCTCACGGATCGGCAAGGGCGACACGGTGATCGTTGACGGGACGAAGGGCTCGGTCATCATCCATCCGCGTGAGGAGACCCTGGAACGCTACCGCTCGGAGAAGCAGCGCCAGGAGGAGTTGCGCCTCGCCCTGGCGGAGGCCGCTACGGAAGGCCCGAGCGTGACGCTGGACGGGAAGGAGATTCCGACCTACGCCAATATCGAGCTGCTTGCGGAGACGCACTTGAGCAAACGGGCGAAATGCCAGGGGGTCGGGCTGTACCGCACGGAATTTCTGTTTATCAATAGGGCGTCGCTGCCTACGGAGGAGGAACAGTACGAGCACTACCGAAGGATTGTCGAGGCGATGGCGCCGCTGCCCGTGACGGTGCGGACCTTGGACCTGGGCGGGGACAAGGCGCTGCCCTCGGTTACGGCGGAACGGGAAACGAACCCGCAACTGGGCTGGCGTTCGATCCGCTTGTGCCTGGATAGGCCGGACATTTTCAAGTCACAGCTTCGTGCGCTGCTCCGGGCGAGCGTGCATGGCGAGATGCAAATTATACTGCCGATGATTACCGGAATCGATCAGTTTCTGGAAGCGAAGCAGGTCGTCGAGGAGGTGAAGGAGGACCTGCGGCAGCGCGGCGTGCCTTTCGACGAGGAGCTTAAGCTCGGCTCGATGGTGGAGACGCCGGCGGCAGCGCTCATTGCGGACCGCTTGGCGCAGGTCTGCGACTTCCTCAGTATCGGGACCAACGACCTGATTCAGTATTGTCTCGCGGTGGACCGGGCGAACCAGCGAACGGCGCATTTATATCAGCCGACACATTTGAGTGTGCTTCGCCTGCTCGAAAAAACACTGTCTGCCGCGAAGGCTGCGGATATCCCCTGCGGTATCTGCGGTGAAATGGCCGGGGATCCTGTACTGACGGAGCTGCTGCTGGGGATCGGGTTTGCGAGCCTGAGCATGTCGAGCATTTCGCTTCCAAGGGTTCGGGCCGAGATCGCAAACATTCATCTGGCAACGGCGAAGCGCTTTGCGCGCAAGGTGCTGAAGATGTCGTCCGCATCGGAGATTCGTGCGCTGGTTGAGGAACGCTACGAGAGCCGCGGCACGCTCAAACACTTACAGACCGCGAAGGCATGACGCTCGAGGGCGGGCGGCAGGAAAGGTGAGGCCTTGGCAAGGCGTCTGACGATACTTGGCTCGACGGGCTCGATCGGGAAGAGTGCGCTTAGGGTCGTGCGGGATTGTCCCGGGGAGTTCGAGATTGTTGGCCTCGGGGCCAACTCGAATGTAGATGAGCTAGCCCGGCAGATAGATGAATTCAAACCCGCTCGGGCCGCGCTCGCGGACGCGGCTGCTGCGGCCCGTCTTCAGCAGCAAGTCCCGGGAACAGAGATAGACTGCGGTCCGGATTCGATCGCAGACCTCGCGGCGGTCGACGTGGATCTGGTGTTGTGCGGCCTTGTGGGGGCAGTGGGTCTGCCTTCGATCTTGCGCGCGCTTGAATCGGGGAACCGCATCGCGTTGGCGAACAAGGAGCCAATGGTCATGGCGGGCCGGCTCATTATGTCGGAGGCCCGAGAGCGCGGGGTGCGCGTGTTGCCGGTGGACAGCGAGCACAATGCGGTTTTCCAGCTCCTGGAGGGCCGGGACTTGGCAGACCTGCGCCGCGTGTACCTGACTGCGTCCGGTGGGCCCTTTTACGGGCGTCCGCGGGAGTCGCTTCGGGATGTCAAGCCGGAGGAGGCGATGAAGCACCCGAGGTGGGACATGGGGGCGAAAATCAGCGTGGATTCGGCGACGCTGATGAACAAAGGCCTGGAGATAATAGAGGCGATGTGGCTGTTTGACCTGCCCCTGGAGACCATCGAAGCGATCATTCATCCTCAGAGCCTCGTGCACGGGCTGGTAGAGTTCAAGGACGGCCATATCCTTGCGCATCTGGGAGTTACGGATATGACACTCCCAATTCAATTCGCACTTACGTGGCCAAAACGTGTAGAATCAAGTATGGCCCGGCTCGACCTTGCGGCAATGGGTGAACTGTCCTTCGCCGCACCGGACTTCTCGGAGTTTCCGTGCTTGGGCCACGCGATGCAAGCCGCTCGGCAGGGCGGCACGGCAGGCGCCGTGTTGAACGCGGCGAATGAAGTGGCGGTCGCGGCTTTCCGCCAGGGCCGGATACCGTATTTGGCCATCGCGGAGGTAGTCGGCGAAGTGCTGGAGTCGAGCAGTTATTGCGAAGAGTATTCTCTCGAATCAATCCTTGAAGTCGACGCTGAAACGCGCCGGCTCGCTGAAGGTGTCGTTCAAGCGTCCGGAGTAACGTCCTTATGATCAGCGGTATGGATATTCTCGTCTTTCTCATCGTCCTGGGTGTGCTTATATTCGTGCATGAGCTGGGACATTTCGTGGCTGCGAAAGCGTGCGGCATTTACGTCGACCGATTCAGCCTTGGGATGCCGCCGCGTATATTCGGAATCAAGTTTGGGGAGACCGACTATTGCGTCGGGCTGCTGCCGATCGGGGGCTACGTGAAGATGGCGGGGCAAGAGGACGCGCCGCTCAGCGAGGAGGAGCGTGAGAGCACGTATGGGAACGTGCCGACGGAGCGCTGGTTCAACAACAAGCCGATTTGGCAGCGCGCGGTGGTCTTGATTGCGGGTCCGGCGATGAACATCGTGCTCGCGGTGGTGATCTACGCGTTCATGGCGGGCTACGGCCGGGAGGTGCCGCTACACCTCGAGGAAACACGCATCGGGTTGGTCGAGGCGAAATCGCCCGCGAGTTTGGCGCCGATGTACCTTGTGGAGGATGGTCAGGCCGTCGATTTCACGAAGGAACCCGACGCCGAGGGCTGGCGAGTGGGCGACAAGGTCGTGAGCATAGACGGCAAGGAGACGACCCGCTTTCAGGACATCATGATCGCGGCCATTCTGGGACCGGGAAAGGTGGCGACGGTAGAAATTGAGCGTCTCGGGGACGATGGTGAGCCGGTGCGGTATCTCTCCCTGCTCGAGCCGAAGCTGTTGGACGACGGTATCGAGGCGACGAGGTTCGGCGTAATGCCATTTCAAACGGCGCTGGTGCGCCACGTGCTGCCTGATTCGCCCGCGAAGACGCACGGTCTTCGGCCGGGCGATGTAATCGTTTCGATGGACGGCACGCTCGTCGACAGGGCGTCGTTCTCGCAGAGGGTCCGGAAGTTGCCCGCGGGCGCGGAGATGAAGCTGGAATTACTGCGGGATGGCGACGTTATGGAGATGACGCTGCTCACTCGCGAGGAAGGAAGCTTTGAGGACGTCGTCTTCGAGCCTTCACTCAACATGCTCGTCACGGTTGGCGATGACGCGCCACCGGAGGTGACTCTTGACGACCGGGAGGTCTTGCGGGAATGGGGATTGAATCGCGGCGACAAGGTCCTGACGGTCAATGACAACCCTGAAGTTGGAACGGCGCTGCGACGGCTGGTGCGTCAGGACAGTATGGATGAGGTGCATCTGAGAGTTGAGCGGCATCGGCCGTTCTACGCCGTGTTCGGCGAGGCCACAGTCGATACGGTTTCTCTGCGGCTCGATGATGTGATCCATGCCCTGACCGAAGTCGACAGGTCGGCCTTGCCGAGGATCGATTCTATTTCGGATGAGTTCGCCAAGAAAAGCGGCCTGCAACGCAAGGACATTTTAATCGAAGTTGACGGCGAACCGGCGACGGTTGCGCGCCTCCGTGAGATCGAGAAGACTCGAATTGGCGAGACGATACCGATCAAAGTCCGCCGTCCGAGCATTCTCTTCGGCCTTTACCAGGGAGAAGAAGAGCTAACTTCAGAGCTTAGGGTGGGCTCAATTCAACAGATCGGGGTGGCATGGGGAACGAAGACGGTCTTTCGACAAGAGTCGGCCGGGCAGATCCTCCCCTTCGCCTTTGCCGAATCTTGGCGGCAGGTGACGCAGATCGGCACGGTGCTGAGGGGCTTGTTTACCGGTAAGTTGAGCCCGAAGCTGCTCGGGGGCCCTGTGATGATCGGTGAGGTGATCATGGACGCCTTCAAGCGCGGATTTTTCCTTCTGTTGGAATTTACCGCCGTGATCAGCATTAACCTGGCCGTTTTTAACCTCTTGCCGTTGCCGGTGCTCGACGGCGGCCAGCTCGTATTCTTGCTTATCGAAATGGTCCGGAGGCGCCCGGTGAGCATAAAGGTGGTGGAGGCGGTGCAGCAGGTTGGATTCGTTCTCATAATCGGTCTGCTCATTTTTGTCACGTTCAATGATGTCTCGCGCATTATCGATCGCTTGCTTCCCTGACGGCATCGCCGGTTAGCAGCCCGCCTGCCGTCAATACACGCGTTTAGTAGCCTTGTCCCAGGGGAACGGCCTAACCCGTAATTTCATAGGCCCGGTGTAAGCATCATGGAAAGTATCACTTGTAAATTCGGGGGCACTTCGCTCGCCGACGCGGACGGGATGCGCGCGGCGGTGGAGATCGTGCGCTCGGATGAGCGCCGCCGGTTTGTGGTGCCTTCTGCGCCTGGCAAGCGCGACCCCGACGATAAGAAAGTGACCGATCTGCTGCTGGGATGGTTCCACGCGTTGCAGAACGACCTTGACACCTCGCAGCCGATCGAGACGATCACGAAGCGATTTACAGACCTGGCGGGTGCGCTGGGTGCGGCTGTGGACATCGAAGGCGAGATCCGGGCCATCGAAGCGGCCGCGAAGGATAGCGCAAAACCCGATTTCCTGGCCTCACGGGGAGAATACCTGAACGGGCTGATTCTTGCGGAGGTGCTGGGGGCGGCGTTTGTGGATCCGCTGAAGCATATTCGCTTCGATTTCGAGGGTAATTTAGACGAATCGACCTACCCCGTCCTCGCTAAAGCGCTGGAGGGCGAGGGACTATTCGTCATTCCCGGCTATTACGGGGCGGACCCGGACGGCCGCGTGTGCACGTTCAGCCGGGGCGGCAGCGATGTGACGGGTTCGGTGGTGGCGCGCGCGACGGGCTCGGTGCTTTATGAGAACTGGACGGACGTCTCGGGGATCCGGATGACGGACCCGCGGATAGTGCCGGATGCGCGGCGGATTGACGAGATTACCTATGGGGAATTGCGCGAGTTGGCGTACATGGGCGCGTCTGTGGTGCACGACGAGGCGATTTTCCCATTACGAAGCGCTGGTATACCGATGAGTATCCGGAACACCCGTGCGCCGGACGAGCCGGGCACGATGATTGTGGCGGAACGGACGCCGACCCAGCCCGTGTGCGGCATCGCGGGCCGGAAAGGCTTCACGATGATCAATATCGAGAAAACGCTGATGAACCGTGAGGTGGGATTTGCGCGTCGAGCGCTGTCGGTACTCGAAGAGCACCGGGTGAGTTTCGAGCATATGCCTTCGGGGATCGACACCATCTCGCTGATCGTCAAGAACGAAGAGCTGAAGCAGCACGGCGAGGCGATCGTCCTTGGCATCGATCGCGTGTGTCAGCCCGACCGCGTTTGGCTCACGCCGAGGATTGCGCTCATCGCGACGGTGGGCGAGGGCATGAACCATCACGTAGGCGTCGCGGCGCGCTTGTGCGGGGCGCTGGCGAAGGCGGGCGTCAACGTACGCGTGCTCGACCAGGGCTCTTCGGAGATGAACATTATCGTCGGCGTGGACGAGTCGGACATGGATTCGGCGGTGGGCGCGATTTACAGCGCGTTCAACGAGGAGAATTGAAGCAGTTCATGTGTGAAATCGCTGAGAATGGCGATACCGCGCTCGGGGAGACTGTGCAGCACTGCCGCGCCGTAATTACGGCATTTTTGAGATTAGATAGATACGTTCTGTCAGTTGTGAGCATGAAGTCGTTAAGGAAGAGGAAGTCACGGGTGCCACCGCCAAGCACAGCTTGGGGGTGTGCGGTGGCGGCTTCGAAGACACCCCCAAACGAGTTTGGCGC
>JASJYE010000407.1 GCA_030123645.1 Candidatus Hydrogenedentota bacterium
CGGCGAAGAGCAGTACGGTGTGATTTACCCCATATTCATGACTGGAACCGAGCATACCTACGGCGTCGTAGGCCGCGCCATGGCCCTGGCCCTGCTGGCGATGCTTGCATTGGGCTACCGCCGCTCCGGGATGGTGCTCCTCGGAATGGCCCCGGCGATACATCCCACCTGGGGCGCCTGGACCGTTCTTGTGGCCTTCGCCGTCATCGCCTGGGAGCGGCGCCTGACGGGCGAAGCCCTCAAAACGCTCGGCCCTTGGTTCGCCGCCGGAATCGCCATCAGCCTTGGAAGTCTTGCCTATCAGCTCTTCCGGGCTCGGGCTGTGACACAAGTCGATCCCGAGATGCAGGCGGCATATCTTGAGGCCTTTCTCGCGCATTGGGACTTTCACCGGCGGCCCGTGAATCTGCGCGCGCCCGGCATCTACCTCGCCGCCGCGTCAGTCCTACTCGGCCTCGTGTGGTTGACGAAGTTCCGAAAGGAAAATTCCCTCGAAGCCACGTTCATGCACCGCGCGCTCATCGTCTCCGGCGCCGCGGGTCTTGTAGGTTGTGGCGCAACGTTTTTCCCGACGCTACTTCCCGACATCGTGAACATGACAATGCCGGGCCGCTTTGCGAACTTGAGTATTTTCGCCTTCCCGGCCGTATTGCTTGGACTCCTCGGCCGCTACCAAGAGCGTTTCGAAATCAAGGTGCTGCTCATGCTGCACCTGTGCTATGTATTTTGGAACTGGCTCTTCACGGCCTTCCTAAGTTCCGGCAAGTACGGGTGGAACTTGAGCCACTGGAAAGAGTTCATGGCTTGCGGCATCGCGGCAATCGTCCTGTGCGCCCTCGCATCACGCATGCCAGAGCCTGAGCGGGTAAGTTCTCTCGTCCGGAGTGCATTCTGCCCGGCACTTGCCGCCGCCGCCGTCACGTTCGCTGTAGGTATCGTCGTATCCGGATACGCCAAGCACGAATCGCTCCACGGCTCCGTGCCCGATCCCGTTCTCGAAGCTGCACGGCGCGGAGAAGGCCTGTTGATTACCGGCGGCGCTATGCAGTTTATCCAACTCCGCACCGGCCGCCCGCTGCTGCTCAACGTGGGCGCGCTCGATCAGCTATCCGTCGTGCCGTCTTCCGGACCCGAAATGGCCCGCGTGCTCGACCGTGTCTACGGGATCGATCTATTCGATCCGCCGGACGATATCAAGCAGACTCGCCCGGGGGCACTGCTTCCGTCGTCGGGCCGGGAACTCTGGGAAGCGCGCAGCGTTCGGGAATGGCAGGAGATCGCCCGCGAGTTCGGCGCGTGGGAAGTCCTTAGTTACGGATCTTGGCGGCTTCAGATCCCGGAAATCGTTAGAAACGAAGAGTTTGCGTTACACGAAATCCCCCGGGACTAAGCCTGCGGAGTCAAAGCGGAGACGATTGAAGTGATAACTTTGCCCTTGCGACTCAACGGCATCTGCGTTATGATACGGGCTGACTTAGTGCGGGGGCCTAGTAAAGCTAAGCGTAGGGGGAACTTCCATGCATCACTCCATCTCCGGAAAAGAATATCGGATGGCCGTAGACACCATTGATGAGGGCGACATCAAAGACCTGATCGATTGGCTCCAGACCGGTCCGCGACTGACCCAGGGCGAAGTCGTCGACGAATTTCAGCGGCAATGGGCGGATTGGCTCGGCACTCGGCACGCCATCTTCGTGAATTCCGGCTCCTCCGCGAACCTGTTGATGTACTACACACTGCTCGCATCGCGCGCCCTGGTTAACCGTAAGGTAGTCGTTCCCGCGGTGAGCTGGGCGACGACCGTGGCCCCCGCGATCCAGCTTGGCTTTGAACCTATCATGTGCGACGCCGAGCCGCAAACCTTCGGCCTCGATCCAAACCGCCTCGAAGACATCTTGAAGCGCGACGAAGCGGATGCGGTAATCCTCGTACACGTGCTGGGCGTCCCGTGCGACATGGAAGCCATCATGTCTCTCAAAGAAAAGTACGGTTTCTATCTGATGGAGGACGCCTGCGCCGCGACCGGCTCCACCTACGACGGCCAGTACGTGGGCACCTTCGGCCATCTCAGCAGCTTCTCGTTTTATTTCGGGCATCACCTCTCCACAATCGAAGGCGGGATGATATGCACGAACGACAGCCGACTGAAAGCCATCATGCTCCAGCTCCGTAGCCACGGTTGGGGCAAAGACCTTTCTCGCGAAGAGGAAGCCTGGCAGGCGCGCGAGTACCGCATCGACGGCTTTAACCGGCCCTTTACCTTCTACTATCCCGGCTTCAACCTGCGATCGACCGATCTCAACGCGCGAATCGGCCTGTCTCAGATGAAGAAGCTGGACGAGGTCATCGCGCGCAGGATTGAAAACCATAAGGTCTACCAGGAGAACCTAAGGCCCGAATCCGGCTTCTTGCTCCAGCAGAACGATCGCGCGGAGATCTGCAGCATCGCATGTGTTGCCTTGGCCCAATCCACTGCACACCGTGCGCGGGTCACCGAGGATCTCGCCAGGCACGGCGTGGAGACCCGCCCCTTAGGCGGCGGCAACATGTCACGCCAGCCCTTCTGGCGGCGAGATCTCCCGGAGCAGGAATTTCCCGTCGCCGATCGCATCGCCGCGACGGCCTTTCAACTTCCCACGCACCCGGCGCACAGCCCGGCGGACATTCGGACAATTTGCGACATCGCGATGAACGCAATAGCGGACGGCCTGTCAGCCGCGTAGAGAAAAACATTCAGGGGAGAGGGGATGCCGGCCAACGCGCAGTTGGATCTGTTGCTGGTCAATCCGGGCGGAAGG
>JASJYE010000408.1 GCA_030123645.1 Candidatus Hydrogenedentota bacterium
GCACCATCCGCGCCGAGTTCGCCGAATCCCTCGAAGCCAATTCGGTGCACGGCTCGGACGCGCCCGAGACGGCAACATTCGAGATCGGCTATTTCTTCCATGACGACGAGATCGTCGGGTGAAGGTCTATATCAGCGCCGATATCGAAGGCGTTGCCGGCATTACCCATTGGGACGAAGCCTTCAAGGAAAAAGAGGGCTACGCCGAGTTTCGCGAACAGATGACCGTCGAGACCGTGGCCGCCTGCGAGGGCGCGCTTGCCGCCGGCGCCACCGAAATTACCGTCAAGGACGCCCATGGGTCGGGACGGAATATTTTCCCCGAACGCCTGCCCGAGCAGGTTCGCCTGATTAGGGGATGGAGCGGCCATCCCCTGAGCATGGTCCAGGACATCGACGCCGGGTACGACGCCCTGGCCATGGTCGGCTATCACTCGGCGGCGAGCGCCGGGAATAACCCGCTGGCCCACACCATCACCGGCAAGGTCGCCAAGATGCTGATCAACGGCGAGGTGACCTCGGAATTCCTGCTCCATCGCAACGCCGCCGCCGGGTTCGGCGTGCCAACGGTGTTCCTCTCGGGCGATAAGGGCATCTGCGATACGGCCAAAGCGACCAACCCGCATATTCACACCGTGGCCACCAAGACCAGCGACGGCCATTCGACCACCTCGATCCATCCCGCCAAGGCTGCGAAGAAGATCCGCGACGGCGTGACCGCCGCCCTGGGCGACGCGGCGGCGCTAGAGAAGCCGGGCCTTGCCGAGCGCTTCGAGCTGGAAATCTGGTACAAGGAAAACACCGACGCCTATCGCGCGTCCCATTATCCCGGCGCACGGCTTGGCGCGCCCCATTGCGTGGCCTATGAGGCGAGCGATTTCTTCGAGATCATGCGGATGCTACAGTTCGTGCTGTAGGTCACGGACCCATTGTACTGGATTTACGACCGCCCCTGCGATTAAGCTCTTGCCATGTCGAAAGCTACTCGACGTAGTCTAAGGGCGATTGTCTCTAGCGACATCGTGGGCAATTCGAGCCCCATGGGTGAGGGCGATGCGAGCTGAAACACAATATGCGCGCAGCGGCGACACGCACATTGCATACCAAGTCGTGGGTCAAGGGCCCATTGACATCGTCTACGTTCCCGGCTGGGTCTCCCATGTGGAACTCTGTTGGGAGGAGCCGACCTACGCACGTTTCTTGAATCGACTCAGCTCCTTTGCGCGGCTGATCATATTTGATAAGCGCGGCACGGGCCTCTCTGATCGGGTGCGAGACGATCAACTGCCAACGCTCGAAGAGCGGATGGATGATCTAAATGTGGTGATGGAAGCGGCGAGCTCGGAGAGCGCGGCGCTTTTTGGTGTCTCGGAGGGGGGAAACCTCAGCGCCCTGTTCGCGGCGACCTACCCCGAACGAACAACCGCTCTGGTGATGTGCGGAACCTTCGCCAAAAGAATTTGGAGCCAAGACTATCCCTGGGCGCCGACGCCGGAAGAGCGCCAGAAGGTGTATGAATATGTCGAGCGTGAGTGGGGAACACAAAGGGACCTCGAACATTACGCTCCCAGTATGGTCGGCGACGACGCTTTCGCCCGACGGCATGCAACCTATTGTCGACATTCGGCAAGCCCGGGCGCGGCGCTCGCGCTTTTGAGGATGAACACGCAAAGCGATATCACCGGTGTGCTCCCGGCAATCCACGTTCCAGCATTAGTCCTCCATCGCACCGGTGATCGCGATGTAAACGTCGAAGAAGGGCGATGGTTGGCGGATCGAATCCCCGGGGCGCGATTCAAAGAACTTCCAGGCGAGGATCATTTCCCGTGGGCTGGCGACCAAGACGCGATCCTTGACGAAATTCAAGAATTCTTGACTGGAGTCCGGCCCGTGCCCGAAGAAACACGGGTCCTCGCCACGATCATGTTCACCGACATCGTCGAGTCCACTCAAGCGGCTCACAGAGTCGGCGATCAAGCCTGGAAGAGCCTGCTTGATCATCACGACAAAATTTGCGAGGACAGTATTCTTCGCTTTCGGGGCCGATTGGTCAAAACAACCGGGGATGGCGTATTGGCTACCTTTGACGGTCCCGGCCGCGGAATTGCTTGCGCCAAAGAGATCCTGGATCGCGTCAAAGAGTTGGGTCTGGAGGTGCGCAGCGGACTTCACACCGGCGAGTGTGAGATTCGCGGCGAAGACACGGCGGGTGTGGCCGTCCACCTCGCGGCGCGGGTATCCGCATTGGCCGGGCCTGGTGAAGTGCTGGTTTCCCGAACCGTTCGGGATTTAGTGGCTGGATCGGGAATCGAATTCGAAGATCGCGGAGCCCATGAATTACGCGGCTTCTCGGAAGAATGGCATCTCTTTTCCGTCAAGTGAATTCTCGTGCGATGTGGTCTGTTGTCCGGGTTTTGTCAGTGAGTAGACGTTGGGGAGCATCATCATGGAGAGCCACGCCAAGGTGGTCGTCATCGGCGGCGGCGTCGTCGGTTGCTCGATCCTGTTTCACCTCGCCAAGCACGGCTGGAAGGATGTTATCCTGCTGGAGCGCTCCGAACTGGCCTCGGGATCGTCCTGGCACGCGGCCGGGCAAATCCACACCATCTCGTCGGATCCGAACATCTCGCGGCTGCAAAGCTATACCATCAAACTCTATGCGGAGATCGAGGCGTTGTCGGGGCAATCGGTGAGCCATCACCAGACCGGCGGCTTCTATCTGGCGTCGACCCCGGAACGCCTCGATTACCTCAAGGCCGAGCGCTCCAAGGCGCGCTACATGGGCCTCGATCAGG
>JASJYE010000067.1 GCA_030123645.1 Candidatus Hydrogenedentota bacterium
AGCGATGAAACCGATGTCCAATGACATGGAGTTGGACAAGAATCTTCGAATGGATGCAGTTCGCCGGAACGAGAATCGGCTTCGAGCTGTCTGCGCGACTAACTGCTTACGCGGCCTCACGCATGCCACGAAGGGTAAGTATCCTCTTCGTGAACAAATCGCAACTTACCATCGAATCCGTACTGGCGTGCACGAGGGTTGTCCACGGAATCGGAGGATTCTTGACGGCCTTGCGATCGACGACGGTCCGGCGCACAAGGAGGCGGCGCCTGGCGACGTTTCCGGCTTCGACGTGCGGACGGGGAAACTGAAGTGGACCTTGTACAATCCACCGCGTTAGGCTCAAGCCGGTTACGAAACGTGGGAGGACGGCTCTGGTGCGTACTCGGGGAACTCTAAGGTCTGGACGCACATGTCAGCCGACGAAGACTGGGCCTGGTGTACCTCCCCTTTGGCACGCCATACCTTTCACGACTCGCAACTCCCAGTAGCTGCACGACGCCCGATCGGAAAAGAAACGGGCCCCGGCCGAGGCCGGGGCCAGAGAAATCTCGGAGATAGGACTCGTTACGCGGGTCGTACTTTCGTGGCCTCCGGGCCTTTGCGGCCCTGGCCGGGCTCGTACTCAACCTGTTGCCCTTCTGTCAACGTCCTAAATCCCTCTGCATCGATGTTCGAGTGATGCACAAACAAGTCATCACTGCCATCCTCGGGCGTGATAAATCCATACCCTTTTTGATCGCTAAACCACTTCACTGTACCCGTTGCCACTGTTTCTTCCTCCTAGACGCGCCATTTGGAACGCCTGCTACATCCCCTCTCCTTTCACCAAAACAGCCTCGAGGGGTGCAAGGCTGCTCCTCTACCTTCCGGGTAGTAAAGCAGACCCGCCGCTCTACGTCAACTCCGAAGCAATCGCACAAAAACCCCCCCATTTCACTTATAAGCAGGGGCTCAATTTGGCGCTTGGCTGCCTTTTGCATCTCGGGGACCGCTCGCTGCGACGATAGCCACGTATTCCAGTGAGATCTTTGAGCGGCCAAAGAGTCCGAGCGGGAATATACTCAAACACGGGATTGAAATCTGCGGATGTGGCATCCTGGCCTTCGGGGCCCGCGGCTTTGTCTTCCCGAAGGCACCGGCCGGTATTTCCCCTTAGCGAAGCCTACGTAGATATGCTCGTTTTGATGCGTTTGGCGAAATCGAATGCCGACGTGTGATTCTCGCGGAGGTATTCCTTGGACAAGGCCAGCACTCTCTTGGCCTTGTGCGTACCGTGGGCCGCATTTCCTTCTGTTGAAATTCCTCGTCCCAGCTGCAGCACGTCGTCGAGCGGCCAGTGCAGCCCTTAGCTCCGATAGCCCTCTCGATCGCCCCCTGATATTCAGGAGATTCAATTATCTCATCGAGCGGCCGCTCGTTCATATTGAGTCCTGGGCCATCGAAAACCCATCCAGTGTGAAAGCATGGAACGACGATGCCGTCCCAGAAAACGACTACCTGCCTCTGGACCACGCTGCACCCTCTTCCCAGGTGTATTGTGAAAAACGGATATTTTATGTGGTAATTGTAGGCGGTCAACAATTCGTCCTAACTCGTTCCTGTTTCGGAAAGGGGTTTTCCGGTCTGCTGTCTTGGGTTCATGCGGGAGATAGCGTGGGCTTTCTCGTTTACGTGCTCGAGGTCGTCTCTTTTCGTAGTTTGGGTGTGGTTTTGGACGGATTTGGACGGGGAAGTTTCAGGGACAGACTACTTATCTTTTCATTCATATGCAAAAAAATAGGGGGATCCTGGGAACGAGTCAAAACGCAACATTTGAGCTTGAGTCTATTCGGGCAATGCGAGGGCGACGAATTCGGCGGGGCTTGATATTCCACCGAGGTTGAAGACGATGTATTGTCTGCCCTCGTGCATGTAGGTCATGGGCGCGCCGTTTGAGAGGGATTGGACGGGCATGGGGTGGCCGGGGATCTTGAATTCGCCGATGAGGGCGCCGGTCCGCTTATCCAGGAACTCGACATACGGGCCGCGACAGGCGACTACGAGCGTCTTGGTTGCGAGCACGAACCAGCGGCCGCCGGTGCCCAGCCGGGGCAGGTCGAGATGCTTGAGGCGGGGATGGTCGCGGTACTTGTCGCCGGTGGCGGCGACCCAGAGGTGCTCGCCCACGTTGAGGTCGATGGCCGTCACGCGGGAGTAAGGGGGCTTGAGGAGGGGAAGACCGTCGGGTCCCCAGATGAAGAATTCGGTGCCAGGGACGGGGCCAAATGTGTAATCCATGTTGGTGCGCTCGTCACCTTTATTGAGTCGCATGGCGCTGGGGTAGGTCTGGGAAGGAACGTAGAGTATGGCCGTTTCCGGATCGAAGGCGGCGCCATTAAAGCTGGCCCCGCCGTGCACGCCGGGCGTGATGAGTGTCCCTCTTTCGGTCGTCGCGGTATACAGCGGGCCCCAGTCGTACTCGTTCATGATCTCGATGGCCTCGGCGCGCAGCTCGGGCGTGAAGTCTATGAGGTAGTCGATGCTGATCCCGATCGGCTCGAAGGGCGGCGGCTTGGTCGGGAAGGGCTGGGTTTTCGACGAGCGTTCGCCCGGAATCAGGGACTGGTCGATCGGCCGTTCGACGATAGGCCAAACAGGTTCGCCCGTGACACGGTCAAAGACGAAGGCCAGGCCTTGTTTGGTCAACTGGACAACCGCCTTAATCTTCTTCCCGTCAACTTCGATATCGACGAGGTTGGGCGCGGCCGGCAGGTCGTAGTCAAACGAATCGTGGTGGAGAGTCTGGAAGTGCCACACCCGCTTGCCCGTTTCGGCCTCGACGCAGACCAGCGTGTTCGCGAAGAGATTGTCGCCGAGGTGGTGCCCGCCGTACCAGTCGTTCGTGGCCGAGCTTATGGGGAGGTAGACGTAGCCCAGCTCTTCGTCGGCACTGATCAAGCTCCAGACGTTCGCGTTTCCCGTGTACTTCCACGAGTCGTCCTCCCAGGTCTCGACGCCGAACTCTCCTTCTTGCGGGATGGTGTGGAAAATCCAGAGCTGTTCGCCGGTGCGCACGTCGAATCCCCGTACGTGCCCGGGAGAGCCTTCCTTTAGGGAGATGAAGTCCATTATGTTCGACCCCAGGACCACCACGTCGCGACAGATGGTGGGCGCCGAGGCAAACGAATACTGTGAGGAACCCCCAGGCTCGCGCCCTAAGCCTTTGGTCAGGTCTACTGCGCCCCCTTCGCCGAAATCCGGATAGGGTTTGCCTGTCTTGACGTTTAAGGCAATGAGGCGGCGATCCCCGGTGGGGATGAAAACGCGGGAGTCCGTGCCGTCGGTCCAATAGGCCACCCCGCGGTGGAGGTAGCCGAAGTTCGCCGGGCGGCCATTCTTGTAGCTTTCAGGGTCGTAGACCCACAGGGTTTCCCCGGTGCCCGCGTCGATGGCCGCAACCTGGCTCAGTGAAGTGGAGGTGTAGAGAACGCCGCCCACCATCAAGGGCGTAGGCTCGAAGGCAATCTCGCGGTACCTGGGATCTTGTCCCTGAATCTCGCCGTCCACGGACCTCCAGCGCCAGGCCACCTCGAGATCGCTCACGTTCGCCGGCGTGATCTGGTCCAGAGGCGAATACTTCGAAGCACCGAGATCGGCGCCGTAGCTGGTCCATTCGCCCGACTTGGCGCCCTGCTGTGCCCCGGCGAACGGCGAAATGGCGCATATCCCGAGCGCCAGTATGGACAAGGCTCTACCGTAGCGGGCACTTCTCATGGCGGATTCCTTTACGATTTACGGACTCGCCAGGCGAACTCGGCATAGGCTCGCCGGTATTGTATGCTTTTTCGTGAGATGCGCGGAACTGGGTGGCGTCCTCCACGCACGGCACATCATAGCAGGAACATCAGTTTCTCAAGATTCTTGACTCTCCACCTGCGTCAACGAAATAATGTCCCAAGGCAAGAAACTCTAATGAGGAGGATTGCGATATGCATTTGCAGGTATTAGGGCGCCGGAACCACCGGTTGGCATTGATGGGCGCACTGCTGGTATGTGTCTTCTCGGCAAGTGCCTTTGGCGCGGATGCGGACAACAACCGGAACGACCGGCTTCGTATGTGGCCCACGTGGCGCGGCCCGAATTTCGACGGGGTTGTCGTGGAAGGAAATCCGCCGCTAACGTGGAGCGAGACGGAGAATGTGAAGTGGAAAGTACCCGTGCCCGACACGTCCAACTCGACCCCCGTAGTCTGGGGAGACCGGCTGATTTTCTTGTCGAACGAAGCCACGGCCGAGGACAAGCGGACGCCTCCGCCCAAGGATGCGGGCCGCGAGATTTTCATGCCCGTGCCGGCCGTGCCATACCGGTTCAACGTCGTATGCCTGAGCCGCAAGGACGGAAGCACTCTGTGGACCACCAAGGTCGCCGAAGTGATCCCGCATGAGGGCTACCACCCGAACACGGGCTTCACATCCTCCTCGGCTATCACCGATGGCGAGTACATTTGGGCCAGTTTCGGTTCGCGCGGGCTCCACTGCCTCGATATGGACGGCAAAATAAAGTGGTCAGTTGACTTGATGGAGATACTCTCCTTTCGCGCCTTCGGCGAATGCGTCACGCCCGCCATTGCCGGCGACACGATTATCGTCGTGGGCGACCACGTAGGCCAATCGAGAATCTGGGCCTTCAACAAACTAACGGGCGATAAATTGTGGGAAAAGGACCGCGACGAAGACACCAGTTGGACCACGCCGGTCATGGCCATGGTGGACGGCCGCTACCAAGTCATCGTCGCCGCCGAAAACGCCGTGCGCAGCTACGACGTGGAAACGGGCGATCTCGTTTGGGAGGCCAGCGGCCTAACTCGCCTCGCGATCCCCAGTCCGGTCCTCGGTGACGGCATGGTTTACGTCATGACCGGGGAGGGGGCTGGGTCACTCATGGCCATCGAACTGGGGCACACGGGCAACCTGACCGATACGGACGCAATCAGGTGGCGGCTCGATCGCAATCAGCCCTACGTTACTACCCCATTGCTCTACGGGAACAAACTGTACACGCTGCCCAAGGTGAGCCCATCTCTTTCTTGCTACAACGCGGAGACGGGCGAACCCTTCTTTGAGAGTCAGCGCCTGGAGGGCCTCAAGCAGATCTATTCCTCCGCAATTGGCGCGGCGGGCCGAGTTTACCTGACCGACCGCTCGGGCACGACCATCGTTATCAGCCACTCCGACGAATTCGAAGTCCTCGCCACGAACTCGCTCGATGACGACATAGACGCGTCGCTCGTCGTCATTGGCGACGAACTCTACATAAAGAGCAAGCATTACATGTACTGCATTGCCGAAGAGTAGAGTCGAATCAGAGCAGCCCACCCCCCGAGCTTCCCGTCGTCGGCCAGGGAGTTCGGGGGATTTTTTTCGCGCCGATTGTCTCTATTGGAGACGCGGTCAGCCCCTCCCCAATCGAAGGACCTGGTTGTCCACGAAGTTAGGGCTGTCCACGAAGTTAGGGCACGAGCGCCGAGGGCGGCCGTGCCACATTTTTTCTGCCGCAACAAGAACTAGCTATTTATTCGTCTCCAAGTTCTCATCGACACCCACCCAGCTGTCCGTCGGGCCGACGAGAATAAAATGTCCCGGCGCCGAGCGTTTGCCGTCGGCAAGTTCCGTCGTGCCCATGCCGATGTAGATGTAATCGTCCAGCTTTCTCAGTTCGTCTGTGAGCGTGGTGGCCGGGTTGTATGTGCCGTAGTACATCATAAACGAAGGTTTGCCGTCGATGAGTGACTTGCCAATATCGGTGCTGAACTGCATATTACGGACAACTTTTCCGCCCGGTTTGCGCCACCGGTTATAGCCCTCGCCCTTCGTCGCGCTCGTTGGCTTGTACGCTTTGCCCAGCCAGTACCCGATAGCCGAGTCTTCGTTGTACATGAACTTCCCTAGGGCTTTTTGGGCCGCGGCATCTCCCGCGTTTGGGACCAGGCCCATGTAATGGCCGTCGAGTTCAGTAAACTCCGGCGGATCGAGCGTTTTCCACAGCGCAACGACCTCGTCCTTGCTCAGCGCGAGCAGCTTCTCGACCGACCACTTTTCCGTGATGGGAAACGAATTGTCCTCGGCCCTTTTCTCGCCGGCACGAGGCGCCGCAGACGCACCTCCAACGCTCATGGCAATAACGCAGACTAGAGTTAGCGCAGCCACAACAATCTTTTTGGACATGACCAATCTCCTCTGTGCCCTATCGTTGATCTTCTTCAATGTTTTATCTTCCTAGCGATGGCATCGCCCGCCGCCATTCATAGTACATCGCGGATCGGGCCAAAAAACCGTTTTCAATGAACGCCCACGAGCGCAGTAACGCAAGTGCGAAGCACGGCGAACCCCGCGCCGCAATATCATTGTCCAGTGCTCGAAACATCTCTGCTCGAACCGCGTACTATCCCTTGAGCGTACGGCGTGCGAAGCGCCATCCTTCGGGCGTCCTGCGCCATTCGTCTTCGTAGATGCCGGTCAGAAAGATGCTGACGTCCTGCGTCGACTGAGTGTTATCGTGAACCGTGATAATGACCATTGTGCGCGAACGCGCCGTGTCCGCCGTCAGTGAATCGAAGGTATAGGAGTACTCCGCGATGACTTGAAGAATCTCCAGCTTGTCTTCTGTCGCCATGGCGTTAACGGGATGCTGTGCGCCAAGTGATACCGCCGCCACAGTGATGACAGCCAACATCACGCCATACGTAAACCGTCTCATTCGCATTCCGCGCTCCTATGCAGGATTTCAACCGAGATTTCCCATATGGAGCCGCCTGCGATCGCCGCAGGCTCATTCCTGGCCATTGTAATCGCCTTTGCCGATTCAGTCAATGCCGATTCTGCTGTCATGGTCCCTTTTTGAGGCCGTTCACGACCTGGAAGGCTCCATGCTAAACGCCGCGCCGCGCTGTTCGTGCGCCTTCGGGCAGACCTCCACATTCGCTGGTCTGCAATTTGACCTACGTGCTAACCGAGTTCAGCCAAGAAAACGGCGCCACGGCATTTGTGCCAGGCAGTCACATCACGTTGCGAGCACCGCCAATCCGTATGCCCCTCCTGAAGTGCCGGGATTCAGGCACGTCCCTCTTCACTCAGGTCCCCGTGAGGACCTGGCATTCACAAGCTCGTCAGTTCTTGTCGCAGGCTCCTAGTTGGTGCCACAGGCGAGCCAGGAAGCCCAAGGTGCGCTAAAATCCGCCTGTCCGTAATCCTCTATGGAGGTTCCCAAGAGGGTAGCCCACCCTTCGTTGTCCGTGGGGGCTGCCGGCTATTCAAACCCCTCCTTCTTAAACGCCGCGTCACGCCACGTCAACGCGCCCTTCAACCCGCCTTCGCGCATGGCTTCGCCGAACTCTTTCGCGCCCGGACGAAGGCGTCCGGACAATACGTGCCATTGCCATCCGGTGGCGAGCGCCGTGCGAAACCCCATGATTTCGTAAGTCTGATTTATGGAGTGTTTGTTGGCCGCCAATAAATCCGGCGCGATCTGTGACATGGGGCGCAGCTCCCTCATAACCTGATCTTCCAACTCGTCGGCCGGGAAGGATTTTGCGACCCAGCCCATCTCCGCCGCCTCCTTACCCGTGACCGAGTTCCCGGTGAGCTGGAGGTACTTCGCTTGCGCCATGGACATCTTCCACGGAAAATAGAGCGTATCGGGCGAGGTCATGCCGCGCATGGGAGGATATCCGATCCGGGCGTCATCCGCGACAAACGCTATATCCACCATGGACATGATTTCCGTGCCCCCAGCGACACAGTGCCCGTGAATCTTCGCCACTACCGGCTTCAAAAGATCCCAAATCACTAACCAGTCGCGAACACAACTGCGCGCGAACTGATCCGTCCAACTATCGAAGTGAGCAGACTGAACGACCCCCTTCTTTTGGTATCCGGGCTCGCCGCCAGAAAGGTCGTAGCCCGAACAGAACGATGGGCCGGCCCCATCGATTAGCACCAAAACGACATCGTCGTCAGCTTCCGCGCGCTTTAAAGCGTCTACGATCTCATCGCGCATTCGCAAGGACAAAGCGTTGCGCTTTTCCGGCGCGTTCAGCGTAACCCGTGCGATCCGATTCTCTACTCGATACAAGATAGCCTGGTAATCATCCACAATCGTTCTCCTTTTTCACTCTGAAGTGATCCTGCACGTTCCAAAAAGCAGAAGTCCAAGTTCGTTGCAGGTCTGAACTCGGTAGCATCTCGTAAATCTACTACCGAGAAGCCGCGTGATTCCACATTCCCCCTAGAGCGCGCTGGCCCCTCGCCCTTCGTGGATTTCCCGGGACTGACCGGAATCGATTCTCGCGGGAAACTGTTAGAATTAACAGGTTTAATTCACCAACGAGAGAGAGGCTCATGCCTTCATTCATCCGCCGCCCATCGTGGTACCTGCCCGACAGCGCCGCCACCGGCGAAGACGTATTTTTCAACCGAAGAGACTTTCTCAAAGCAATGGGCATCGGCGGGATGATGGCCGGAGGACTCTCCACCCCCAGCTTCGCTCAGGAGACTGCAGCAACCTCGGGCCTACCCCTTCCCGAATACGCCCGCAATCCGAAATTCGCCCATGTGGGCCGCGCATTGACCGAAGAATACGTAGGCACTACGTTCAACAATTTCTGGGAGTTCGCTTACACTAAGGCAGTGGTGAACATCGTCAAGGATTTCAAACTCGATCCCTACACCCTCACCATCGACGGGTTGGTGGAAAAACCCCTCACGCTGGGCCTCGAAGACATCGAAAAGCTCGGCTACGAGGAGCGCGTATACCGTTTCCGTTGCGTCGAAGCCTGGTCCATGACAGTCCCCTGGCTCGGCGTCCCCTTGGCCAAGCTCGTGGCGCTTGCCAAACCCAAATCCACAGCCAAGTATGTGGCCTTCAAGAGCTTCTTCGACCCCAAACAAGCCCCCAATCAATCGGATGGCCGATACAAGTGGCCCTACCACGAAGGTCTGAGAATCGACGAAGCCATGAACGAATTGGGCTTTGTCGCCACCGGCGCCTACGGCAAACGCCTCCTCCCCCAGAGCGGCACGCCCTTGCGTATCGTCACGCCTTGGAAGTACGGATACAAAGGCCCCAAGAGCGTGGTGCGCATGACCTTCGTCGACGAGCAACCCTCGACCTTCTGGTCCGCCGCCATCCCCAACGAGTATCCCTTCTACTCCAACGTGGACCCTCAATCGCCCCATCCGCGTTGGTCTCAGGCCGAGGAGAAGTTCATCACCGACAAAGCGAACGTTGCCGATGTCGAAATCGTCCCCACGCAATGGTACAACGGCTACGAAGAACAGGTCGGCCACCTCTACAAAGACATGCCGCGCAAGCTCTACTAGTGTAGTGACTCACGCTGTTTGGATCTTATCGAGTACGTATCTGGCGCGGCGGACTTTCTAAGCAAGAA
>JASJYE010000068.1 GCA_030123645.1 Candidatus Hydrogenedentota bacterium
CTGGCCCCTAGACTATAGTTTTGCAGTTATGCCGCTTGTCGATGTGCGTGGGTCTAGGCCCTCTTTGGTTTTTGGAATGGGTGTATGTTTGCAGGGGTATGCGAAAACCTTCCGGGCTAGACCGAATAGCCCAGCGGATTTCGTAGTGAGACACAAAAAAAGTCCCTAGGGGGCTTGTTGAGGGGCTAAGCACTAAGGCGCCCTTTGCGATCCTCGAATAGCTTGCGCGCGCCCGCCGGGCATTGCGCGCGTTGTGGCAATCTCTTTAGCCGATGGCAATTGGGAATGCGAGATTGCCACGTCGCTGCGCTCCTCGCAATGACAAAAAACACTGTGTCAACGTTGAATCGATCCATTTCTCCGTGTAATACACTATCGGAAACAAACTTGCGCTGCCAATCGCTAAGGGGCTGTGAGCTATCCGGGCTAAGGGCCCGCTTTCTCCCGGCATGTTGCCCTTAGAGCGACCACGAAACGGGGCGAAGGTTCAACCGCTGCCAGTTCCCCGGGACGATGCCGGTTCGGGACCGGTGTCTAAGGACTCGTGTTCGGGGACGTATATGGGTGGGGGCTGGGGGCGGAAGGCGCGCATTTCGTAGATGACCCAGGCGGTGGTGAGGATGACGGAGACGAGTTCGGCGACGGGGAGGGATACCCAGATCCCAAGCAGGCCGAGATAGCGCGGCAGGATGAGGATCATGGGAATGAGAAAGAGGATCTGGCGGGACATAGTGAGGACGAGGGCGGGCAGGGCTTTTCCGATGGCTTGAAAGAAACTGCCGCCGACCATAGTGAGACCGGCGCAAGGCATGCAGATGATGGTGATTCTGACGATGTTGACGCCTTCGTCGATCATGGCGGGGTCGTTGCTGAAGAGGTCGAGCATGGGCCGGGTGAAGATCATGACGACGAGGAATCCGGCGCTGGCGATGGCGGTGCCGACGATGGCGCTGGCGTGGACGGCTTTCTTCACTCTGGACAGGTTGCGGGCGCCGTAGTTGAAGCCGACGATGGGTTGGAGTCCCTGTACGAGGCCGAAGAGGGGCATGTAGAAGAACGAGAGGGCACGGTTGGCGACGCCGAAAATGGCAAGGTGGGTGTCGGTGCCGTAGTAGATGATGGATCTGTTGATGATGATGGCCATGGCGCTGCCGGCGGCCATTCGGACGAAGGAGACCGCGCCGATTCTGAGGATTTCGGCGAGGATGGTCAAATCGGGGATGAGGTCTGCGCGGCGGATGCGAAGCATGCTCTTTCCGCTGATGAAGTAGCGGCAAAGGTAGCTGAAGCTGCACAGGCTTGAAGCGACGTTGGCCCAGGCGGCCCCACGGATGCCCATGTCGAGGCCGAAAATGAGGATCGGGTCGAGGATGATGTTGACGGTAGCGCCGATGAGCATGGCGATCATGGCTATCTTGACGTTGCCTTCGGAACGGACGACATTGTTGCAAGAGATGGCGAAGCTGAAAAAGCAGGTGCCGACAAGAAGGATGGAGAGGTACTGATGTGCGAAGGGGAGGACCGCGTCGGTGGCGGCGAAGAGCCGTAGGAGCGGGGTCAGGAATGCGTAGCCGAGGAGGACCATGACGAGGCCGAAGAAGGCGACCGTGGTGAAGGAGGTGCCGGCGGCGCGCTCTGCTCTCCGCTGATTGCCGGAGCCGAGGCTGCGTGAGATGACGGAGGCAGTGCCGACGCCGACAGTCATACCGATGGCGAGGATGAGCATCTGGATGGGAGAGGACACGACTAGGGCGGCGAGGGCCAGGGTGCCGTGCTCGGTGTTGCCGACGAAGATAGTATCGATTATGCCATTGAGGGAGTTGGCGAACATGCCGACGGAGGCGGGCAGGGCATAGCGCAGGAGAAGTTTGCCGATTTTCTCGTTGCCCAGCTCGTATCTACGATCATCCATCTTTGGCGACCCTTCTGTCCGTGCGGTCTTCCGCGTCCGAAGGAATCGAGGGATCTTAGCAGCCGGGCCGACCGGGTGCGCATTCTATCACCCGCGGGCGCGGATGGCCAAAGCCGCCGGTTCGCGGAGGACAAGTGCCGGCCACAAGAGAATCCCGAGATTTCTCCATGTGCCTTTGCCGCCACTGAAGCTCGCACCGCCATCCTTGCACTTTGCAATGCAGCAGTTCTCCGTACGGCTAAGTTTCCGTAACAAGCTGAACCGCTTGTTGCATCGAGCGTAGCGAGGGCAGCCAAGACTATCGCTGCGAAAAAGGCGTGAACGACTGCCCGCGTTGCCGCCTGTAGAAATCGCCCCTTTCAAATAGCCGAATTTTCCACATATTTGAAGCCATGCCGCCGCTGAACGCTTTCCCCAGTCTTCTTGTTTCGGGTTTGAATGGCGATGCTCCGAAATCCGCCCGTCGGTAGGTCCGGGAAGCCTACGAGTATGGAAGTCCCATAGGGATCTACCTCTAGAATCTTGGCCGGGACTGCAGCCAAGGTAAGTTCGAGATGTTCTGCAGGGGCAAATCCTCGGCCTATGATCCGAATCGGAAAATCGCTTTTGTTCCCCTCCCGTGGCGACACTCGCTCGATCTGCATTCCGTGATGAGACCTTGCTTCTAGTCGTCCTGCTTCCCGCTCCCTATCTCTCCGCGCCCCGTCGAGGCACTCGGTTTGGAGAAGATACTTAGCCGTATACAGGGTGCCTATCGTTAGGCCAAATGCTAAGTACACCGCTGGGGGATTAAAGCAAGCCACGCGCTCGCGCGCCAACCGAAGGCCGAACAGAGGCAAAAAATACCTGGCAGGGCGAAGCGCGGCGCCAATAGGCCAAAGATAGAAAATGGGAATATCGCCGCCCCCAACACAAGCAATATGACGCCTGTTACATATCGTCCGGCGGCGGGCATCTCTTGTCTCTCCCGGCTGGGCTTCATCCCTGTCGCCCGTTATACCAATACTCCTTAGCGAACTTCTCCATCCTTCGGTGAAAGAAAAGGTGCATGAAAGGAAAGGTCAGGATCATCTTCACGTAATGCCATTCGCCATGAAGATCAAATTTGCGTGTGGACGTAATAGCCTTGGCAGAAGTCAGGCGGACGAGTCCCTGCCCACGCCTCTTTCCAAGTCGCCTGAGGTCAAGCAGAAACTGCACGTCTTCGGCATACAGACGCTCCTCGTTGTAGCCGCCGATTCGCTCAAAATCAGTGCGCCGACAGAAGACTACACCTGTATCCAACTTCATCAGCAGGGCCAACGGCACCATGAGGGCGTAGGCGCAGGCAATACCCGGCGATAGGCGCTCCATCTTGACACCTGTCGCCCCCGCGATAAACTTCCCGGATTCGATGGCGCGCCGTACGCTGTTGAACGTATCAGGGTGAATCTGCGTGTCCGCGTCCACGAAGGCGAGTATCGCGCCTTTCGCAACTTTCGCCCCTCCGTTCCGGGCGGCCGCGATCGCACGCGTTTCGACCCGAACGACGACGCAGCCGTGTTTCCGAGCGAGGTCGGGCGTGGCGTCGGTGGATGCGTTGTCTGCTACGATCACCTCTATCGCACTGGGCCCGCCGGAATAATGTGCTCTTGCTTCGTCGACCGTGTCCAGAAGACGCGGAAGGTAGGCTTCCTCATTGTAGGCGGGGATCACAAGGGAAATGTCCAGCGGATGCGTTTGTGATTCGGATTCCATGCATGCTTCCCTAGTTGCCTTCCAGGCCGGTCCCGGGCATTATTATGGCACAAGTTGACCACCCACATGCGCACTATTGGGGAGCTGGCTGGATTTCAACAGTCATAGAGATGACCTGTCCCGCTCCCCTTGACGATTGGGCCGCAAATAAGACATGCGAAGCGTATGGGAAAGGAGTCTTAGTGTGGCGGACGAGGAATTGGGCGAGGCTCAGCGTTGGACGGCGAAGCGGCGCAGAGCGATGATGTGGAGCCCGCGGGTGGCATAACGCGGACCCTTTCGGATGATTCTAGGCGTCATTGAACTTCAAATATCGGAGTCTGCAAGTTCAATGGCGCCAATGCGAACGAATATTTGCAAGGCACAACCCTTGTTGCAGACGGTGTTCTTAGCACGGCAGGAGTGTGTTCCTATTCCACATGTTCTAGCGGCTGGGCTTCCGCTTGCGCTTCGCTTTCTTCTTCTCCCGGAGTGCCTCAAGTTGCTGCTGCGCTTCTTTCCGGTTGAACTTTCTGACCGCCACAATCGCCGTCTTGGCGTTTCCGCGGAAGCTCAGCCGCCCCTCCTTATGCTCCCATTGATACACCGTCTGGGTGCTGACCCCGACCAGTTTGGCGAAGTCCGCCTGCGATAGACGCAGTTTGTCGCGTGTGGCATGGACCATCTTTGCAGTGATGCGGGCCTTGTCCACGTCCCCGTCCGCCACCAGCATGCTCTGCTTGCGGCGCTTCTGGGCCTCGGAAAGTAGCAGCCGGTTCTGCCGTTCCAGTTTCGCGAGGCGGCGCTTATGATCGGCGGCCACGCGTTTGAGCATGGCATTGTCTTTGCGCAGATTAGCGACCGCCATCTTGCTTTCTTTACGTGCCAGTCTCTGAATCTCTTCCTTCAGCACTCTTGCGATGTCCGGCATGATTTTCTCCTTTAGCTTCTGGGGTGCGGTGAAGTATAGCGGACGCGGTTGCCATGCGCCAACGAACGTGAATTCAGGCCTATTCGCCCTCGAACCCATCCCTCAACAGCTACGAATAGCTTGGCGGCTTCGACGGCTCCGAGACGCGTGCCCGGTTCATGTGTTCCCCTCCACGGGGGCCATCTCTTCCCACTCGCGGGACATCGACCGAGAATCCACCTAATGCCGACTCTCTAATCCGAGCGATTGCGGGACTTGAACCTCGACTGAGTTTCTTGACTTTACTAGAGCATACAGGTCCTACACTCGGGATCATATAAGGTCGCGGTTTAAGAACCCGCCCTCGTTGGTCCTCTTAAGAGGACACCGGGTGTCAATCCATGTGTGTCTAACCCAATCTGCCGGCACTTGCCAGTTTGTCGGCTATGTCCTTCATGTCTAGCGCTTCCAGCTTCGCTCTAGTCGGCCGTCCGGTGTCGACATTCCAGCCGCGCAGTTTGTAGAATCTATCTTTGAGCGGTTCCCATTGCGCCCTGTCCAAAGGCTCAGACAGGGTCTCCGGGCTTTGAACTTTAATGACTTCCTTGAACATGTCGGGGCAAAGCGTATCGCCATCCCTATGGCGGTCTTCCCTCAGCACCATGATGGCTCTGCGCAGGTTGTAGATTCTTTCCCCCGCCTCCCATAGCTTGTCTACACTATAGTCAATCCCCGTAACTGCCGATAGGAGCTGGCTTTCGAAGATTCTGATGTCCATTTCAGGTGGATGAAAAAACATGAGCGGCATGCTGGCAAACTCGCAAATGGGCAGGGCGTTCCTCAGGCTTTGCTGATGCTGAACCCATACGGTTTCACGTTCAACGCCCTCGTATACGTTCTGGTGCTTGCCTTCGCTTTCTCCCGCAAGATAGCCGCCCGGCACATCAAACCAGTCGGCAATCTCTTTGCTTATGCCAAAGCCGCTCACGTAGTCATGGCATGAATTGAAGGGGTCACGCGTGTCCGTGGCCCAGTGCAGCGCCTCTCCCACACCTCGTATATGGTGAGATCTATGGCCCCAAGCCGGGAAGATTGAGCGATACAGTTCCAAGGCGCGCTCGCCAAACTGCTCGGCAGCTCTTGCCCCGCCTTGAGAGAGAGGGCTGGTGCCGTCTGCAATTCCGCCGAGGAATTCTTCGAGGAACGCGTGATGCACTTCCGCACCGCCAAACTCCGCTTCCTTACGTCTCTCTAATGCCGGAATGGCAGATAGGCCGAAATCTTCCTTTGTCAGTATGCCCGTCTCCTTGATGGTGCGGTAAAAGAACAACATAAGTCCTACGAGCTCGAAGTTGTTGATACCCAGCTTCTGAGACAATATGTTGCCTTCCCACATACCTTCAATGTTTTCACCCATAGCGTCATTGCCGCTGGAATATTGATACCAGTTGTCGTTACACATCTGAACGCCTTCGCCTATCCCGGGAATGTCGTAGTAGCCCTGGCATTGATAGGGGCAGGCGTAACATCCGGCGAATTTCTTCAGATACTTCTCTGCCATCTTCGCCTTGACGGTCTCGCTTTTCTGGGGATACCTTCCCCATATTTGTCCTGCACCGGCCACCCATTCTCCGGCCTCCTTTCTCTGGCGGATGAGTTCCATAAAATCATCGGGCCGGGCCATCTTGAGGCTGCCGGTTCCCTGGGCGAGAATGGCCTTCAGATTCTTTGAACCCATAACGGCGCCGTAGCCGCCTTGACCGGCGGCGCCGGAGGTCTCGTTTAGAATGATGGCGAGCCGGCTAAGATTTTCGCCCGCCGGGCCAGTAACAAGGGCTGAAGCCCGGGGATGACGGGCCGTCAACGCCTTCTGAGTCTCAAAGGTATCCAAACCCCAAAGATCGCCGGCATCCTTGATTTCCACATCCCCATCGTGTATCGCCAGGTAAACCGGTGCGTCCGCCTTTCCGACAATGACGATGGCATCATAGCCGGCATACTTGAGTTCCGCAGGGAATTTCCCTCCGAATCCTGAGTGGGTAAAAAGCTCATCCGGATAGCATTGGGGTGCGATGGAACAGATGGTCGCACGGGTAAACGGTCCGCTGGCGCCGGCGAGAGGGCCCGTTGAGATTATGATGGGGTTGTCGCCATGAAAGGCGTCGACTTTCGGGCAGCCCAGTTCCCAAAAGATCTTGCTGTTCAGGCCTACGCCGCCAATGTATTTTTCTGGTTCGAAGTCCGATGTGGGCACCTTGGTGATCTTCCTACTGCTAAGGTCGACCCACAGGATCTGCCCGGTCCAACCATAGGAATCTTGCATCTGTTCTACCTCTCCTCATGTATCGCAAGTGTCAGCGCATCAAAGTTGCAGTATTCGATGCATATTGGCCCCTCTGGTCTGCCCCGGCATAGATCGCACATGAGTACAATGTTCTTTGCCGGGTAGGGCTTTATTCTTGGCGCATCAAGGGCACAAGCGTTAATGCAATCCCCACAACCGTAGCACACGTCCGGGTCGATGTATTTGATCCCGGTCACCTCATCAATAACTAGCGCCTCGTCCTTGAGCGGACAGGCCTCGTGGCAAGCTGGAGTAGAACACTGCCAGCATACATTGAACGTAAACTCGGCGGTCAGACGGTCGCCCACCAATTCCCCCCTGGACAGTGCCTGGCCTTGCTCGCCCTCATGATAGAGCGAACACATCAAGTCACAAAGCCCACAGCCGGTGCAGTGTTCTGGATCGTGTACGATCCCTCTGGGCACTAGGGCCTTTTTCTCATCATTTTCTACCATTAACAATGCACTCCGTCCTATCTTGAATCTATGTAGACCGATGGCCAGCGCAGCGTTGCGCGCAGCCTGCGCCTCGACCTGGGGTATGAATGCCGCCGCCATCAGTGCACGGGTGTAGCTGCTCGACGGCGAATTGAAGATCTTCTCCGCCGGGCCCTGCTCGACCACGACGCCGTTGCGCATTACGACCAGGTAGTGCGCGAGCGAGCGCACGACCTTAAGGTCGTGGCTGATAAAGAGGTACACCAGGTTGTGGCGTTTCTGCAGGTCGCGCAGGAGCTGGATGATCTGCGCCTGCACTGACACATCGAGCGAGGAAGTCGGCTCGTCCATGACGATCAGCTTCGGCTCGACGACCAGCGCACGCGCGATCGAGATGCGCTGCCGCTCGCCGCCGGAAAACTCGTGCGGGTAGCGGGTCACCATATCGGGGGAAAGCCCGACCTCTTCAAGGGCTTCGGCAACACGTTTGTCTCGATTATCGTTCGACATCTCGGGATGGTGGATGCACAGCCCCCTGCCGACGATGCTGCCGACGGTCATCCGCGGCGACAAGCTGCCGTAGGGATCCTGGAAGACGATCTGCAGATCCTGCCGGAGCGATTTCATCTGCTTGCGGTTGAGTCCGTGCAGCTCGCGGCCGATGGCGACGATGCGCCCCTCGCTCGGGATCAGGCGCAGAAGCGCCATGCCGAGGGTCGTTTTGCCGGAGCCGGACTCCCCGACGATGCCGACGGTCTGGCCTTCCTGCACCTTCAGGCTTACGCCCCGCACCGCCTGCAGGAACTTCTGCTTGCCGAACCAGTGACGGCCGAGGGAGTAGTTGACGCGCAGGTCCTCGATCTCGGCGACGACCCGGCCGTTCTTCTTCGCCGCCGGCGGCAAGTCCATGAACTCGGCCCCGAGCAGGTGCTTGGTGTAGGTGTGCTTCGGCGCCGAGAAGATCTGCTCGGTGGCGCCTTCCTCGACGATCTCGCCCTTGGTCATCACGCAGATGCGCTTTGCCAGCGAGCGCACAACCGTGAGGTCGTGAGAAATCAGAAGCAGTGCCATGTTGAGCCGCTGCTGCAGGTCGCGCAGCAGTTCGAGGATCTGCTTCTGAATGATCACGTCGAGTGCCGTCGTCGGCTCGTCGGCGATCAGCAGCTTCGGCTCCAGGGCGAGGGCCATCGCGATCATCACCCGCTGGCGCTGGCCGCCGGACAGCTCATGCGGGTAAGCGTTGGAGCGCACGTCGCCGGCAAGGCCGACGAGTTCGAACAGCTCCTGCACGCGCGCCGCCGCCTGCTTTGGCGTTTGCTTGCCGTTGACGATTAGTGTCTCACCGACCTGCTTGCCGATCTTGTGCAGCGGGTTCAGCGATGTCATCGGCTCCTGGAAGATCATGGTGACCACCGCGCCGCGGGTCGCGAGCAGCCGCGCGCGATTCGCACCGACCATCTCCTGACCCTCGAGCAAGATCGAGCCTGAGGGATGGGACGCATAGGGGTATGGCAGCAACTGCGGTATGGACAGCGCGGTGACGGTCTTGCCGGAGCCCGATTCGCCGACCAGCGCGAGCGTCTCGCCGGCGTCGATCGTGAAGCAGATGTTGCGCGCCACAATGGTGTCGCCGAAGGCGACGGATAGATCGCGTATTTCGAGGAGTTTCGTCATATTGTCCTTATGGGGCGACGCCGGACGCGCCCATCGTCCGCCGCGGATCGAAGGCGTCGCGCACGCCCTCGCCAATGAAGATCAACAGCGTCAGCATGACGCCGAGGGTGATAAAACCGGTCAGTCCGAGCCACGGCGCGTGCAGGTTGGCCTTGCCCTGGGCGAGCAGCTCACCGAGTGACGGAGAGCCGGCTGGCAGTCCGAAGCCGAGGAAATCAAGGGCAGTCAGGGTCGTCACCGCACCGGAGAGGATAAAGGGCAGGAAGGTCAGCGCCGCCGTCATCGCGTTCGGCAGTACGTGGCGAACCATGATGTAGAGGTCGTTGTCACCGAGGGCTTTCGCCGCACGCACGTATTCAAAATTCCGCGTGCGCAGGAACTCGGCGCGCACGACGCCGACCACCGACATCCAGCTGAACG
>JASJYE010000409.1 GCA_030123645.1 Candidatus Hydrogenedentota bacterium
CGCTCCACGGATCTCTAGGAACAGGATGCCGGCTGCTGCTGGTGCATTCTTTCCCCAAAGAACTTCGTCGCCGAGCGCGCCTTTCGCGACGCCTCCTTCGGCATGAAAGGTGGATTTCGTGTCTGAGGAGGACAGTTAGTTCGGGGTCTGCCATTGTATGTGTGGCGCCGCTAATGCTCGCGGCCTACGCGGGGCTTTGAGAGACGCATCGATCTCAAGGCCATCCTGTCTCCTGTCAAGCCATTTGACATGCCCCTTAAGAATATGTCACCATCCGACCCGATTTTCGGGTTGTGGTATCCATCTTCGAGACGACTCCGCTCGGGACCGGCGCAACAGCGTTGCACGACCTCCCAGGCACTATCTGGATTGCCACTCGCGTCTGAATTCCCTTCTAGTTTCTCTGTAGACGGCTTAGGATTACAGTGTCGCACACAAGCAACGTATCAGAATCCATCCTTCCCGTAATTGCGAAACAGGAGCGGGAACTTCTTGCGCGGATTCGTTCCTCGGAAGAGGAGGCGCAGGCGGCGATCGAGAAAGCGCGCGCGGATGCGCGGTCGTACCGGCAAGGGCGCGAGTCCAGTTTGGCCGAGGAAGTGGCGAAGATTCGGCGCGAGGCGGAAGAGGCGCGCCTACAGGAATTTCAAGAGACGGTCGACGTGGCGGAGCGGGCCCTGGTGGATGTGCGGATCGAGGCGGGCCGCCGGGTCCCCGAGACGGCGAAGAAGGTCTTGTCCTTGTTTCTGCCGTCAACGAGAGGGGAGAATTAGCACGTGATTGCACCGATGTCCCGTGTGGAGGTGGTCTGCTTGAGTTCCGTTCGGCAGGCGCTCGTGGTGTCGCTGCAAGAGCAAGGGCTGCTTCATCTCGAAGAAGTGCCGCTGGAGCTGGAAGAGGCTCCGGATTTCTTGGGGCGTGTGCAGCTGGAGGGTGCGGCTCAAGAGGCCTTTTCGCAACTCGAGGAACTTGAGCGCTTGCTGGCCGAGGCCGCGCCTTTGTTGAGCGTAACACCGAGCGCGACGAATGTGCGGGCTGCGATGGCTATGGTCGCGGGTTGGGACGACGCGGCCTTGTCCGGCAAGCTAAGGGACTGGTCCTCCAAGCTTCGCGAGGTGACGCGCAAACGCGTGTCGCTCCAGGACAGCCTTGACGTGTTGAGCAACTACAGGACTATACTCGAACAGGTCGCGCCGGTCTTGGGCGGCAGCGAGGTGAAGCTCGGTAAGGGCACACGCGCGCTGGTGCTGACGGGCGATGTGAAAAGGGTCGTTGCGCGGCTCGAAGAGCGCTTTGGCGAAGAGATTGGTCCCGAGCTGAAGTTTCACAAAAACCAGGTGAAGAGCAAACAGCTCGTCGGATTGTTGTCGTTTCCCGAGAGCAAGGGCGAGGAAGTCAGCCGGATCCTGAATCAGGAAGGCGTGACGCCGGTCGACATGCGCGACGAATCTTTCGAGAACGCAACGATCGGCGAGGTGATCGGCCGTATCGATTCGACGATGGCGGGCCATCGGACCGAGCTGGGAACGCTCGAGGGGGAGAAGAACAAGCTGTCGGGCCAGGTGTGCACGGAGTTGTTGGCCGCGAAGGTAATCGTAGCCGACCGGCTGGCGCAGTTTCGGGTGCACGGCCAGTTCGCCCAGAGCGAGATGGTGACGGTCATCCACGGGTGGACCCCGAGCGACCAGTACGATACGCTCGAGCAGGCCATCGAACGGGACTTCGCCGGCAAGGCGGAGGTAAACCGCATCAGCCATGAAGGCATCGACCACGTGGCCATTCCGACACAACTTCGTAATCCGGCGCTGTTCAAGCCCTTTGAGGTGGTGCTGAGTATATTCAAGCCGCCTACGTACGGAACCATCGACCCCACGAAAATGGTCGCGGTGGCGTTCATATTTTTCTACGGGTTCATTTTGGGGGATGTGTTCTACGGGATCTGCGTTATTCTTCTCGCGAAGTGGCTGGGCCGCAAGTGGGGGCACATCGCAGCGGTGCAGTCGGCGAGCACGATCGGCGTGTATATGGGCATCTCAGCCATCGTGTTTGGCGTTATTTATGGCGAGTATTTTGGCAACTTAGTAGAGAAGGTCGTGTGGCCCGCGCTGTTCGGCCACGAGCTGCACCCGCTGTTCCACCGCGCGCACGCAACGACGGAGCTGCTGCTGATCGCGATCATCTTCGGTCTTATCCATATCCCTCTCGCATTGATTATCGGTATCCGTGAGAGCTTCCGGCACGGGCACACCAATCACGCGATCGAGAAGATAGGGATGCTGATGGGACTGACTGCGCTGGTGATTATGACTTGCAATTACTTCGGGGTCCCTATCTTGTCGCTGGACGCATTCGTCTACCTGGCCGCGGCGCTATTTGTCGTCGGGGCGGTGTTGATATTTAAGGCGATGGGCATGATGGGACTGATCGGCATTCTTGAGATCATGTCCTTGGGTGGGAACGTGTTATCGTATGCGCGTCTTATGGCCCTGGGTATCGCGTCGATCGCACTGGCGGACATCGCGAACATGCTGCCGGGGATGTTCGGCTACTGGCTGGGGATTCCGGCGGCGTTACTGGTTCACATGTTCAATATCGGGATTGGCGTGGCGAGTCCGACGATTCACTCGCTGCGTCTCAATTTCGTGGAGTTTCTACCGAAATTTTATTCACCAGAAGGCAAGGGTTTCGACCCATTTAGGAAGGAGACAATAGCGTGAAAAGGAGCGGACTCGTGAAGGTAATGATGTTGGGATTGGTAGTGCTGGCCG
>JASJYE010000069.1 GCA_030123645.1 Candidatus Hydrogenedentota bacterium
GCGCCATCGAGACAATATCCGCCGCATTCTCGCCGGCACCGAAAACCGTATTTGAACCCAGAAGCATTTCAAAAGGTCATGGTGGGGCGGGCAGCTTGCCCGCCCGTTTCAGTATTGGGTCAACAACGCGGGCGAGCCGCCCGCGCCACCATGAGGATACTCTGTTATCAGTCCGTATGGTGGGGCTTGCCCCATCGCTTGAAGCCAGCGCCATTGCCCGAGACGCCAATCCTCCCATTCCTCACAAGACTTCACTCGACGTCATTCCCGCGGAGGCGGGAATCTCTAGAAGCGGCGTTCACTCCGGGAATCGGTGGGGCAAGCCCCACCCTACAGACTTAGCGCCGTTGTATGACCGGGCCGCGTGTGCTACCTTCGCATTAAGAGATTAGCCTGGGGAAGGGCTCGAAGGAGCGCACCACGGATATGACCGATGTCTTCGAATTCGTTAAGAAATACAAGTTCTGGTTCGCGGTTGCGGTGCCCGTCGTGATCGCAATCGGTGTGATGAAGTTTCTCGGCTAATGCGGTTGTCTCACCGGGTTAAAGATTTTTTGCCTCGAGGCGGTTGACGACTACGGCGCCGACGGCGTCGCCCATGACGTTGGTGGAGGTGCGGAACATGTCGAGGAGGCGGTCGACGGCGTAGATGAAAAAGATGTAGTGCAGGGGGAGGCCGACTGCGCTGGCGACGATGGCCATGGTGATGAGGCCTGCGCTGGGGATGGCGGCTGCGCCGACGGAGGCGAACACCGCTGTGATAAAGATCACCATCGTTTTGCCGAAGGTGAGTTCGATGGGGACGTCGGCGAGTCCGCCGTAAACTTGGATGAGGAAGATGACGGCGACGCCTTCGTAGAGGGCGGTGCCGTCCATGTTTACGGTTGCGCCTACGGGGAGGGTGAAGCGGGAGACTTTCTCGGAGACTTTGAGCTTTTGGGTGACGCAGAGGATGGTGATGGGGAGGGTGGCCGCGGAGGAGGTGGTGGTGAAGGCGATGAGCCATGCGTCGCGGATGCCCTTGAGGAAGGTGATGGGTGACATGCGTCCGATAAGAGCGACGATGCCCAGGAGTACTCCGACGTGAACGGCAATGCCTCCAATGACGGTGATGCAGTACCAGGCGAGCGATTGCAGGGCCTCGACGCCTAGGGTGGCGACGAGGGAGGCGATGATGCATGCGATGCCGTAGGGGGCGAGTTCCATGATCCACATGGTGATGGTGAGCATGACTTTGTTGAAGCTTTCGAAGAATGCGCCGACGGGTTTTGCGGGCTCGCCGATGATAACGAGGGCGAGGCCGAGGAGCATGGCGAAAAAGATGATGCCGAGGGCGTTCGGTGGATTTTTCGCGAGGGCGGTGAAGGGATTGGTGAGGATGGGCCGCAGGATTTCTTCGCGCATCATGTCGAGGGGTGCGCGGTCTTTGGTGGACTGTATGCGGTCCCAGTTGGATTGGAAGCTGGAGCCGCCGAGGTCTTCGCCCTCGCGCGCCCCGATGTAGGTGACGAATTCGGCGCGGCCTTGGTCGGTGTCGATGGAGATTCCGGATTGGGTCTCGAATGCAGTCTGGTATTCGGCGAGTTGGGCGATGCGGTCTTCGCGGACCTTCCGGGAGGCATCTTTTTCACCGGGCCGGATGACAAGGACGGCAACGACACCGATGAAGACTGCGATGGTGGTGGTGCAGAAGTAGTAGATGAGTGTCTTAATGCCGACGTTTCCGAGTTCGCGCGCGTTGGGGAGGCTGTAGATTCCGGCGACGATTGAGGCGAGGATGAGGGGCGCGATGATCATTTTGAGGGCGCCGATGAAGATGTCTTTGCCGATGAGGTCGAGCCACCAGATGGCGGTTTGGAAGGCGGCGGCTTCCTGGTCGCCCAGGGTGTGCATGGCGAGCCCGATGGCCAGACCCAGCGCCATGGCCAATAATATGCGCGTATGGAGGCTGATCTTTCGCATGGATTGACCTTAATCTAGTGTGCGACGGATGAAAAAGCAAGCGCGCTCTGCCGAACACGCGCACACCGATGTCCTGTTAGCATAAACGCACCATTTGCCGCTTCGCGCGGAAAATCACTAGAATAGCCTGGTAAAGCTATCAGGGAGATTCATTATGGGCACCGTGGCGGTTGCCATCCTCTCATTTGCCGGATTCATCATCGCCTACAACACTTACGGCCGCTATCTCGCCCGCAAGATCTTCGACCTGGATCCCGATGCCATCGTGCCGTCGAAAGAACTCGAGGACGGCGTCGATTTTGTGCCTACGAAGCGCCAAATCGTCTTCGGCCACCACTTTACCTCCATCGCGGGCACCGGCCCCATCGTCGGCCCTGCGATTGCCGTGTTCTGGGGGTGGTTGCCTGCGTTGTTGTGGGTGGTGTTGGGATCGATTTTCGTCGGGGCCGTGCATGATTTTGGCGCGCTGGTGATTTCGATACGCTCGCGCGGACAGACCATCGGCGAAGTGGCGAGCCGCATGATCTCGCATCGCGCGCGAGTGCTCTTTCTCTTTGTCCTGTTCATCGCGCTGTCCATTGTGCTCGCCGTCTTCGGCCTGGTGATTGCCACGATCTTCGCAGAGTATCCCGAGACGGTCCTTTCGGTTTGGATCGCCCTCCCTTTGGCGATCATGGTCGGCTTTTGGATCTACCGGCGAGGCGGGGGCCTGCTGCTGCCCTCGATCCTCGCGCTTATCGTCCTCTACGGCTGCGTCTACCTCGGCGTATACCACCTGCCCATAGAAATTCCATCGCCCGTGGAGCCGGCTGAATCGTTCTTCCAGGGGCTGAACTCCCCGGTGGTCATTTGGACCACCATCCTTTTCGTATATTGTTTCATCGCGAGCGTGCTGCCGGTATGGGTCCTGCTCCAGCCGCGCGACTACATCAACTCACATCAACTCATCGTGGCGCTCGGGCTGCTGTGCCTCGGACTGGTCGTGGCCCAACCGGAGTTTGTGGCCCCGGCCATTAATAGGGAGCCGCCGGGCGACGCCCCGCCCATCTTCCCCTTCCTCTTCATCACGATCGCTTGCGGCGCCGTGTCGGGCTTCCATTGCCTCGTGTCCTCGGGCACCACTTCGAAGCAATTGAAGACGGAGAGCGATGCGCAACTCGTCGGGTACGGCGCAATGCTGCTCGAAGGCGCGCTTGCCGTGCTCGTGATCATCGCCTGCTGCGCGGGCCTCGGCATGGGCGTGAGCGACGGCGTGGGCGGAACGATAACGGGAGCCCCTGCCTGGCAAGCGTTCTACGGCGAGTCCTGGGCCAACCTTGGACTCGGCAAGAAAGTGGGCGCATTCATCGAGGGCGGCGCGAACATGATTGCCTCGCTGGGCATACCGCTCGAGCTCTGCATCGGCATCGTCGCCGTTATGGTGGCCTGTTTCGCCGCGACAACGCTCGATACGGCCACGCGGCTGCAGCGCTACGTCGTTCAGGAGCTCGGCGCGGCCATAGGAATTGGTGCGCTGAAGAACAAATACGTCGCCACGACCATCGCCGTGCTCGTCGGACTCGCTGTGGCGCTCTATCCCGGCCCGTCGGGACCGGGCTCCGGCGGCCTCATTCTCTGGCCCTTATTCGGCGCTACGAACCAGCTTCTTGCGGGCCTGGCCTTCTTGGTCATCGCCTTCTACCTTATCCGCCACGACAAACCCATCTGGTTTTTGACGGTGCCCGGCGTTCTGATGGTCGTCCTGCCCGCGTGGGCCATGTGGTCCCAGATCTTCGGCTGGGTCCGCGGCGGAACCTGGGAATTGGTCGCCTTGGGTCTGGTCATCGAAACCTTACAGATTTGGATGCTCATCGAAGGAATCCTCATGTGGCGCAAGGCGAAAGGCGTCCTGCCGGCGCCGTTTCCCCCGCTCGAAGCGGCCCCCGCCGGGGGTGCGCCAGCAAGTGGCGGCGACCGCTCCAGCTAAGCGCCAATCGGGTCGCGATTTTGGGCGAAAAAATGCGGGCCACCGTCCAGGATCGCCTTTCGAGGGAACTTTTGTGGCGCTTGGGGAATCATGGTATCAATTCAGGCTAAGTGCCGCGGCAATAGTTCGCCGTGTGCCTCGGGGGTCCGTATTCGCACCGAGACTGCCCCACGTCAAGAATTTACCGTGATGCTGTGGTGGCCGGAGGCGGGACACCCTTCTAGAGAGCTGGAGTGCATACATTTACTGTTTGGAATCGAGCATAGGGATTGTTATAATCCCGCGCGGGTGGCGGATGTCTATCACGTATTCCATCTGCCAGCAAACTGACCTTAGAAGGAGGTGAGCCGTATATGGCAGATGAAAGCGTAGAAGATAAAGTCAAAGAGATTGTAATGGAACGTCTTTCGAAGACGTCCGACGAAGTCACCCTTGAAGCAAACTTTATAGACGATCTGGGTGCGGATTCACTCGATCAGACCGAATTACTGATGGCGCTTGAAGAGGAATTCAACGTCGACATCGACGATGAAGCCAACACGATCGAAACCGTTGGCGACGCCGTCACCTACATTGCAGCTAAGGTTTGAGAGCCTTTCGCGCGCCTCTTCGTGGGCGTCTGAGTCATAGATTGAACAGCACACCGGCCAGCCCGTAATCGTGCGATTACGGGCTGGATTGTTAGGGCGACGATTCGTTCGCCATACGATTCGAATTCCTCTGTCATAAAGCTGCTAAAGTCCGGCAGACCGATTTGTAACGGCTGGCCCGGTCATCTCACCGGGACCCGTAGCGAGGCGGAGGGGATGGTTGATATAAGGGCACGTCTTCGAAGGTTTTTGCGCGACAGCGTGTTGAAACACGTAGAGGCCAAAGGCCAAGGTAAGCGTTCAGGTCCATGGAGGGTCGCAAATACGCGTTTATCGCGGCAGGACGCAAGAAAAGGGACAGACACGTCTTCGCTCGTGCCTCGCTTCGCTTGCGTCTACTTTTGAAAGGGCCCAAAAGTCCTTTTTTGCTTAGCTTTCCGCGTATTCTGAGGCTGAGAACCCTTTAGCGCTTGGATGCCAAGAAAAGTAGCGTCACAGCGGCCAGATGCGCCGCCGTATACCAACCCGGTGATTCCGGGTAGGAGGCCGGTGAGATAACCGGGCTGGGATACCATGAGCACGAAAGTCGTAGTGACGGGAATGGGCGTAGTCTCGCCGGTCGGAAACGATCTGCCATCTTTTTGGTCATCCCTCCTTGAGGGTCGTTCAGGCATCGGGCCGGTCACGCATTTCGATACGAAAGACTTCAAGACCAAGATCGCCGGCGAAGCCGAGGATTGTAAGCCCGAGGGCATGTCCACGAAAGAAATCCACCGCATGGATCGCTACTCCGTGTTCGCGATCGAGGCCGCGGACCAAGCCTGGAAGCAATCGGGTCTGGACAGGGACCGTATCGACCTTGATCGCAACGGTTGCATCATCGGGAGCGGTATCGGCGGGCTCGAGACGATCGCCAACGAAGTGGTCCGGCTTCACGAAGGCGGCCCGCGGCGCGTGTCGCCCTTGATGATTCCTAAGGGCGTGACGAATATGGCCTCGGGCAACGTCGCGATTCGCTTGGGCCTTCGCGGGCCGAACAAGGCGATCGTCTCGGCGTGTGCATCTTCGAACCAAAGCATCGGAGCGGCGGCCGACCTCATTCAATACGGCAGGGCTGACATTATGTTGGCCGGTGGGGCCGAGGCGTCCATCATTCCCTTCGGCATGGCGGGCTTCATCTCGATGCGGGCCATGAGCACGCGCAACGACGAACCCGAGCGGGCCAGCCGGCCTTTCGACAAGGACCGCGACGGCTTCGTCATGGGCGAGGGCGCGGGCGTGCTCATCCTCGAGTCCGAAGAACATGCGCGGGCGCGCGGCGCAGAAATCTTCGCCGAGATCCTCTCCCTAGGCGAATCGTGCGACGCCTACCACATTACCGCCCCGCTCGAGGACGGCTCCGGGTGCTCCAAGGCGGTCCGACGGGCGCTGGATCAAGGCGGGATCAATCCCGAGGATGTGTCGTATTTCAATGCCCACGGCACCAGCACGCAGCTCAATGAGGTAGGTGAGGCTAGGTCGTTGCGGGCCGTTTTTGGCGAGCGGATGCCTTTCGTGAGCTCGACGAAATCGGTGACGGGGCATCTGATGGGGGCTGCGGGAGCGATTGAGGCGATAGCGTGCATCATGGCGATTCGCGAGGGCGTGATTCCTCCGTCGATCAACTTCGACACGCCCGACCCGGACTGCGTAGTGAATCTCGTAGCCAACGAAGCCCGGGAGGCCGACGTTGTAATCGCGGTCTCAAACTCATTAGGATTCGGGGGTCACAACGCGGCGCTTGTTCTTAAACGGTATGGGTGAGGATAGTACGCACCTGAACGACCTGCGGGCGCTCGTGGCGCGATGGGCCATGGATTTCAGCGATTTAGACTTGCTGGATCAGGCCTTGACGCACGCTTCGGCCGTACCCGAATTGCCGCATCCCCGGGGCAACAACGAGTCGCTTGAATTTTTGGGCGACGCGGTGCTGGGAATGGCCGTGGCGCAATGGTTATATGAACAGGTCCCCGGCCGCACTCCGGGTGAGTACACACGCATGCGGGCCCGGGTGGTCAATCGTAACGCGCTTGCAGCGGTCGCGGGAAGACTCAACATCGCGCCGGCCATCCGTCTCGGTAAAGGCGAAGAGGCGCACGGTGGCCGGCAACGCAAGGCGCTGCTCGCAGATTGCATGGAAGCTATAATCGGCGCGGCGTTTCTGGACTGCGGTTGGGACGCGACGAGGGAATTTATCGGAAGGACCTTCAGCGAAGAGCTGGACGTTGCGCGGCACTCGAAAACAGAGTGGGACTTCCGGTCCCGATTGCAAAATTACTGCCAGGCCGAAGGCCTCGAACTGCCCGAGTTCGTCGTAGTTCGCGAAGAAGGGCCGGATCACGAGAAGGAATTTGAGGTGGCTGTGCGACTTCGCGGCGAGATCGTCGGCCGCGGCGCGGGGGCCACCAAGAAAGAGGCGGAGCAACACGCGGCACACGCCGCGTTGGAATACGAGGGTCAACAATTGGGGTAGGGCTCGGGCTTAGTGTGGCCCGGCGGACAAATCGAAATAGGAGCGCAAATCAACGATGGACAACCTTCCATTTCTCAAAATCGCTGCGGGGGCGAGCGTGCTCTCGCTGCTCTTCGTCGCATATCTGATCAGATACGTGCTGTCCAAATCTCAAGGCAACGAGCTCATGGAACGCTTGTCTGTTCTGATCCAGGAAGGCGCTCGGACCTTTTTGAACCGTGAATACCGCTACGTCTTCAGTTTCGTCATCGTGGTCGCCCTGGCCATTATCTTCATCGGTGCGATAAAACCCGAGCTCGGCCTCGGCTGGCAGACCGCGCTCGCGTTTGCGGCCGGGGCCATCGCCAGCTCGGGCGCGGGCTTCCTCGGCATGTATATCGCCACACGCGCGAATGCGCGTACCGCGGCGGCGGCGGAATCGGGCGGTGTGACCGCCGCGCTCGATGTGGCGATCAGCGGCGGCGCGGTGATGGGCATGGGCGTAGTCGGCATCGCGCTTTTGGGACTCGCGATCGTCTACTGGTACTTCGAAGGCCAGGCCTCCATCGTGAATGGATATGCCATGGGCGCTTCACTGGTTGCGCTGTTTGCACGCTCTGGCGGCGGCATTTTTACAAAGGGCGCTGACATGGGCGCCGACCTCGTGGGTAAGGTCGAAGTGGGCATACCGGAGGACGACCCGCGCAATCCCGCGGTCATCGCGGACAACGTGGGCGACAACGTCGGCGACGTCGCTGGACTGGGCGCCGATCTCCTCGAGTCCTATGTCGAATCCATCATTGCCAGCCTCGCGATCGCCGCTGCCGCAATCATCGTCGGCGGGGACCAGGTCCCTGTCTACTTGTTGGCCTTCCCCTTTGTCGTGGCGTCGATAGGTATCGGTGCATCGGCCGTGGGCATAATGTACGTCAAGCTCTTCGCCAAGAGCAATCCTCAAAGCGCGCTCATGAACGGGACGTACATCAGCGCGTTCTTGACCGTCGTCGGTGCGGGCATCTACGCGATGATGGCCGGTACTTCCTTTACGCTTCAAGGCGAAACCTATGAGTGGTGGGGCCCATTCGCCGCATGTGTACTCGGTATCCTTTCTGGGGCGGGGATCGGCTTCGTGAGCGAATACTTCACTTCGAGCAAATACAACCCGGTCAAGAAAATTGCAAAGGGCTGCGAACAAGGCCCCGCGATCACGGTAACGGAAGGCACGGCGGTCGGAATGCAGAGCACCTTCTTTCCCGTACTCATTCTCGCCATCTCAATTGTCGCCGCATTTAGCTTCTGCGGCGTCTACGGAATCGCGATTGCAGCCCTGGGCATGCTTGCGACAACGGGCATGGTCATCGCCGTGGATTCCTATGGCCCCATCGCCGATAACGCGGGCGGCATCGCGGAAATGGCCCGGCTCGACCCGAAAGTCCGTGAAATCACCGACCACCTCGACTCGGTAGGCAACACCACGGCGGCTATTGGAAAGGGCTTTGCCATCGGCAGCGCCGCCTTTGCGGCCATCGGCCTGCTCGGTGCGTTTATGGTCCTCTCGGACCTCTCCGCCGGTGATGTTTCCCTGCTCGCTCCGGAGATTCTTGCGGGCATACTCGTCGGCGGCATGCTGCCCTTCCTGTTCTCATCCCTGCTCTTCCGTGCGGTCGGCGATTGCGCCAACACCATGATCGAAGAAGTCCGCCGCCAGTTTCGGGAGATCCCCGGTCTTAGGGAAGGCAAGGAAGGGGTCGAGCCCGACAGCTCCAAATGTGTCGATATCGCCACGCAGGGCGCCATTAAAGGCATGATGCTTCCCGGTTTCCTCGCGGTCGCGTTCCCCATCGCCGCCGGGGCCATTCTGGGTTCGTCGGGTCTCGCTGGAATGCTCGTTGGCGCCATCGTCACCGGCGTCATGCTCGGCATCTCGACGGCCAATTCAGGCGGCGCCTTGGACAACGCGAAAAAGTACATCGAGGAAGGCCATTACGGCGGCAAGAACTCGGAAGCGCACAAGGCCGCCGTCATAGGCGACACGGTAGGCGATCCGCTTAAAGACACTGTTGGCCCGTCCATCAACATCCTGATCAAGCTGATGTGCGTGATCGCACTCGTGCTGGCTCCGTTATTCGGAGACGGCATTATTTAAGGACACATTCGCTCAGACCGCTCGCCCCGCTTCATCGGTCGCGTGAGGCGGGGCGTTCTTTTTGGCCTTCTTAGAGCATCTTAAACAATACCGTGTCCATTTTCTGCCACTGCGCCTTAGGCTGTCCACGTTACAATCGCTCGCCTTGGGGTGCCACCGCCAAGCGCAGCTTGGGGGTGCGTTGGTTGTACCTCAGCTACTCCCACACCCCCAAACGAGTTTGGCG
>JASJYE010000070.1 GCA_030123645.1 Candidatus Hydrogenedentota bacterium
GACCGAAGCTGGGTCTCCCACCTTCTCCACCCCTAATCTGCAAACGAGCGGCGCGCACCCGAGGGGCATCGGATACGCGCCACTCTTGGAGGGAGGGGCTAAAGTTGGACTTAGCCGACCGCCGCCATACCCAGCTCGCCCGTCCGAATTCGTATGCATTCAGCCAGGTCGAGCACGAAAATTTTGCCGTCACCGATATCGCCTGTTTTCGCGCCCAAGATGATCGCGTCGATGGTCGCTTCAAGGTACTCCTCGTTGACGGCTATCTCCAGACGCACTTTCTTCAGTAAGTTCACTTCGATGTCGGCGCCGCGGTAGGATTCATGGAAACCGCCCTGCGCCCCGCACCCCAGCGCGTTCGTGACCGACATCTTCGTCACATCCGCCTCAAACAAGGCCTGCTTCACCGCGTTCAGACGCTCTGGTTGGATATATGCAATGATTAGTTTCATCTTATGTTCTTCCTAATGTTGTCCTAATTCGGTTTCGTGCGATTCTTAAAACGCTGCGTCACCAACCTACTGCGACGTAAAGATCTGGAAGCCGCTGTATGCCTCCATCCCATGCTCGCCGATGTCCAGTCCGCCGATTTCTTCCTTCTCGCTGACGCGGAGTCCCAAGGGGCTAAATTTGAGGGCCGTGAAGAATAGGAGCGCCACAGGGAAGGCAAGCGAGCCGTAAGCGAAGATGCCGATTAACTGCGTGAGGATGCTGAAGTCCGCGCCGCCGAAGATCCCTACCGCCAAGGTGCCCCAGATCCCGCACACAAGATGCACCGATACGGCCCCCACCGGGTCGTCGAGCTGGAAACGGTCCAAGGCCAGCACCGAGAAGACGACGATAACGCCGGCGATTGCGCCGATGGCCACAGCCGATGCAACTGAGACCACATCCGCCGAAGCGGTGATCCCCACCAAGCCGGCGAGCGAACCGTTCAACACCATCGACAAGTCGGGCTTCTTCTGGACAATCCAAGTCGTCGTCATCGCACCCATGACACCAGCCGCGGCGGCCATTGCCGTTGTGACGAAGACGAGCGAAAGCATATCGGGATCGGCGCTCAGCACTGAGCCGCCGTTAAACCCGAACCAGCCCAACCACAACAGAAACACGCCTATCGTCGCCAGGGGCATGCTATGGCCCGCGATGGCCTTGGTCTTGCCGCCGACGTACTTCCCGATGCGCGGGCCGAGGACGATGATCCCCGCGAGAGCGCCCCAGCCACCGACCGAATGCACCAGCGTCGACCCGGCGAAATCCTTAAAGCCCAAGGCATCGAGCCAACCGGCGCCCCAGGTCCACGAACCTACAAAGGGGTATACGAAGGCCACGAATAGGGTCGAAAAAATCAAAAACGGCAGCAGCTTGATGCGTTCCGCGACTGCGCCGGAGACTATCGTCGCGGCCGTTGCGGCGAACATCGCCTGGAAAATGAAATCGGTCCAGTATGTATACGCGCCGTCCGCGTACGCGGCCGTCTGACCCTCAGCGCCGGGATCGACCCATACACCGGCAAAACCCAGAAATCCCCCGCCGAAAAGATCAAGCGAAAATTCACCGGGATACATCAGGTTAAATCCTACAACCGCGTAGGTCAGGAGACCGATCGAAATGATCCCCGTGTTCTTAAACAAGATGTTCACCGTGTTCTTCGCACGGGTCAGGCCTGTTTCCAAACAGGCAAAACCCAGGTGCATGATAAACACCAAAAACGTAGCGACAAGCATCCACGTATTGTTCACTGTGAACATTGCATCCGCCGCCGTTACACCCGCATCTTCCTCCTGTGCAAGCGCCGGCGGCGCGAAGCACGTTAAGGCGCAAAGCACCAGCGCAACACTTAATATCGAGTACCACTTTTTCATTGCCCTCTCCTTTGTCCTTTGTTTTCTTCCGGTAGCAAGTTCTCCTTTGCGACCGGGACCAAGATTCGATGTGCACGGGCCACAGGCTGCCTCGCGCGATAAGCAGCCCCAACAGTGCCCCTACCGACTCGCCGCCTGAGCCCTCCCAGGCGGACGCCCTCTATATGCAACCCGCATGCCAGCTTGAATTCGTCCCTATGTGTCATCGCTAAGGTTTTGCATTACAGTAGTTTATGGAACAGAATGGAGCAGAAAGGGCGCTATTCATTAACCTACATATCGGTAGGTCAGAGAAAGAATACTACGTTATTGTAGGAAATTGACTGGTGGTGAAACTGGGAACTCAGGCCTCTAGATGACGCGCGAGGCCTTGTATTCCTTCGGATTAATACCGTGCCTGTTGACGCGCAGCCCCATCACGCGCTCCGTAATCCCGAGCGCCTGCGCCGCCTTTGTCTTGTTCCCCCGATAGGTCTTGAGCGCTTCAATGATCATCTCCCGCTCGACCTGATCCAAGGTCTCGTCGAGCGCGCCCTTCATCACGGTGTTGCTGGCTTCCGCAGTCTGGAGGGTTGGGGGCAGATGGTGTCCGTGCAGGACGTCGTCCTGGCTTAACAAGACCGCCCGCTCTATGCAGTTCTCGAGTTCGCGGACGTTACCGGGCCAATGGTAGCTCGTCATCATGTCGATGGCCGGTGTCGAGATACGCTTGATGCGCTTGCTGCTCACCTTGCTGTATTTCTCGACAAAAAAGTTTGCAAGTTCCAGAATGTCCGTGCGGCGCTCACGGAGCGATGGCAGATGGATGGGGAACACGCAGAGCCTGTAATACAGGTCCTTTCGAAACAGTTTTTTTTCTATCTGCTCTTCAAGATTGCTATTGGTCGCTGCAATGACGCGCACGTTGACCGAAATGGTGTCTGTCCCGCCGACGCGCTCAAACTCCCGCTCCTGCAAGACGCGCAGCATGCGAATCTGTGTGTGCGGCGAAAGATCCCCAATTTCATCGAGAAAAATGGTCCCCCCGTTCGCCAACTCAAAGCGCCCCTTCCGCTGTGCGGTCGCACCGGTAAAGGCCCCTTTCTCGTGTCCAAACAGCTCGCTCTCGATAAGCGTCTCCGGCAGCGCGCCGCAGTTCACACGTACGAAGGGCCTCGAAGAGCGCAGACTGTTGTAATGGATCGCGTGTGCGACCAGCTCCTTTCCTACCCCGCTTTCGCCTCGGATCAAGACAGTCGTTTCGCTCGGCGCCACCTGGGCGATCATGTCGAACACGGCCTGCATCGCGCCCGAACGCCCGATGATATTCGCCGGCCGAAAGCGGTCTTTAAGCTGCTCTTGCAGCCGGGTGTTCTCCTCCAGCAGCCGCTTCTGATCCTCCGCGGCCTCCTGACGAAGACGAACCGCCTGCGCGATCATCGAGGCGATGATCGACAGCAGCCGCACATCTTCGTCTAAGGTGGTCTTGTCGTCGAAAAGCCGGTCGACGCTCAGCGCGCCGATCACTTCGTTACCGACTTTGATCGGAACACATATGAAGGATATCTCTGTCTTCTTGAGATCGTCGCGCGCTTTGGTCCGATTGAGAAAGAGCGGTTCCTCGGAAACCTTCGGAACGGCCATCGGCCTTCCGGTCCGGACAACCCGGCCTGTCACGCCCTCGCCAAGGTTATAGCGCCCACGTCCCCGCTGGCTGCTCGAGAGCCCGTGGGCCGCCTCGATGACAAGCTCGCCTGTGTCGCGTGTCACCAAGGTCAGCGTGCCCCTTAGCATGCCCGTGTGCTTGGCGATAGTTTTCAACACCGGATGCACGACATCGCGCAGATCCATGGAGCGATCCAGGATCTGGCCGATGTCGAAGAGCAGGGCGAGTTCAGAGAGCTCTGATTTCACCTTCGCATTGATACGCGCCATAAATGCTATGGACCTCGAAAGTGCTACATTTTTGTACTTATTGAAGATAAGAAGAACTAAAGTGTACGAAAATGACTCCTGGATTTCAAGTCGCTCTCAGCCCCCCATCCGCTTTATCGTCATTGGATGGGCGGTCGACAAGTCCCTCCGGGACTTCTTCTGTGTCGTCTAAGAAATCCGGTCAGCTATCCGGCTTAAAGATGCGCTTTAATCCAATCCACGGCGTCGTTCATGAATTTCTCGCTGCCGAGGTCGTTGAAAACCTCGTGGTAGGCGTCCTGATAAAGCTTGATCGACTTGTCCTTCGAGCCCGCCCGCTCGTAGAGCAATTCGCTCGCCGCATAGGGCACAAGACGGTCCTTCGCGCCGTGGAGCGCGATAAGTGGCAGCGTAATCTCCCCCAGATGAAGTCCCACGAAATCGATGGCCTTCATGAACGCCTGGCCCGTCATCGCGCCCATTTTGCCGTGATACACGAGAGGATCGTTGTTGTAGCGATCGACAAGCTCCGGGACTCGCGAAAGGCCGGAGGTGTCCAACTCGTGGACGGGAAAGTTGGGCAGGATCCTCGCCAGTAGCGCAGCTACGATGCGCAATGCCGGCGAGATGTCCGCGGCCTTGATGGCTGCGCTGCTAAACAGCAGTCCCCGAAGATCGGGCGCGTGTTTGATGCTAAAGAGGGCCATGACCAAGCCGCCCATGCTGTGGCCGAACACAAAGATCGGCACCTCCCCCGCGCGGCCGCGTACTTCTTTCACAAACTCATCAAGATCGTCAGCGAGCAAGTCAATCGAGGCTACGGACCCCATCTTGCCCGGGCTCTCCCCATGCCCGCGTTGATCGTAGGCGTATACGGAGAAGCCTTCGAGATTGAAGCGGCCCGCGACGTGGCCGTAACGCGCGGAATGCTCGCCGTACCCGTGCACAATTACCACACAGGCCTTCGGGGAAGCGACGCTCCAATGGCGCTCTAAGAGCTCCGTGCCGCCACGGGTCGTGAAGAGAGCCGTCCCCTCTGCGCCTGCCGTCACCGCCTCGCTCAAGGTCCCTCCGCCTCTACGCGCCCCACGATCAATTGAGGGCCATGACGGTTATGCGAAACTCGACCATCTGACCCGTCTCCCGTATTGAGATCTTGATCGAAGAACCGTCAATCGTACGCTGGGACTGCCCTGATTGTTGCGCCTCCTGGAACATGGCTTGGAGCTCGGAGGCAGCGGCGGGCGCCGATTGCATGACGATCATCTGCATCCTCTGTGAAGCCGCCACTGTTGCTTGTGCCGCCGGGACGCTTACGCTTAACTCGATGCCCTGAAGCAAGTTCGGCGGGCCAATCAACTCCATGCGCCCCCCGGTCGGCATCTGCGCCACGACAGACGGCATGCCACCGCGGCCCGGCCCCTTCTGAAACTGCATACCCATGCCGGCCATCATCGACTCCACTTGCGTCCGCGGCACGCCAAGCCCCGCACGTGTCGTCCCACCGCCACCTGCACGCCCGCCAACTTCGTAGAGCCCGAAGTTGGCGGAAGGCGATTGCGCCTGAACTCGGAAGATGGAGTCATCTGCCGGCTTGCTAAGCTTGCCCGCGTCGCGCAACTCTTTCGCCTCGCGATATTCCTTCTTGAGTTCGTCGCGGTAGTAAGGGTCTTCATTGATAGAGACCGTCGACTCGTCCACCCTCTCGGCACGAACGCTGATCGTGCGTCCTTCCCACGGAATTTGGATGTAATAATTGGAGGTGGATTTCAGAACCAGGACGTCACGATAGCGAGCGCCCTCGATGATAATCTCATCCGCTGCGGGGGGCACGCAGACGCTGATTAACGCGAGGCACACTGCCAAATGCGCGAAGGGGCGATTGCCGCCTCTCCCAATGAACGAAGTGTCCGATGTTCTGGCCAAGCTCATTGAGTAAGAAGATTCAGCATCGATTCGAACTGCGGTTCCATCGGATGACCGTGCCATGCGATTTTCCCGTCGCCGCCGATGATATAGGCGTGCGGGATCGTACCCACGCCGAAGAGCGACGCATATGCGCGGCTCGTCTGCGCTTGGTGATCCGCCGCCACAGTGTAATTCATCCGATCGCCCATTTGCTCTACATAGGGTAGGGCCACGTCAGAGGGCTCCGCCGTTACACCCACGAAGGCAACGCCCTTCGGGGCGTACTTCGCCTGCAGTTCGCTCAAATGCGGTATCGACCTCCGGCATGGCCCGCACCACGTCGCCCAGAATTCCACCACCCGGATCGTCGCGTCAGCGGGAGCGAGCGGGCCCCTCTTCAATATCTTTGCCAGCTTCAGATCGGGCGCGTTCGGAGCTGCCGCGGCCGAAGCCTGGTAAGGCTCCTCCGTGCCAAGGCCTCGGGCTTCTTCGACCCTAAAGATACCGTCAGCCTGCTCTTCCAGCGCGGGGTCTTTAGTGGCTGTCGCCACTTCGGCGGAGGCCGTGTAGCGCTGCTGGAGCTCATCGCGAAGATCCTGATCCTCGCTAATGATCACCTGCGATTCGTCCACTTTGTCGCGCGATACGCTAAGGCGTCTGCCCTCGTCGGGCAAAAGAATGTCGTAGGACGCCGCGCTCTTCACGATGAGGACATCCTCGTAGGTGATCTCCCCCACCGTTATGCTGTCCGCCCTAAGGTCCCCGGTGCCACACAGCAGCCACGCTGCGGCCACGATCCATATGCCGGTACGCTCATATCGAAACTGCTTCATCGCTTGCTGTCCTTCTCGATTTCGCGCCTGGGCCGACCGCGTCGCGCCCAGTCGCTGCCCTCCCATAGGGCCATGCCCCTATTCGTGCAGCATTATTGTCATCGCATTGACGTGCAAATTCAACTTTCTCGATTCCGGCTGTTCCGAGGAAAACTCGCGATCGCCCTGGAGCGCCTGAAAATCGGCGGGCAGGTAGGGCTGCCCGGGCGCTAAGAAGACGGAAATATCGTCTCGGAGCCGATGATCCGCCTCCAGCGCCCCGCCTCGCCAGCTCATGACATAGCCCGCATAGTCCCACCCGAAACCCGCAAAAGATATCGGGCCCTCATTCGCGCGCAAGATCTCGCTCAGCCGAGAGCCGATGCCGAAGCCCTTCGTCGTGTGCCAGCGCGTTCCCTCGACAATCACCGCGCTCGGAGAAACATTATGGTATTTCCAGCGAATAAAAAGCCGCCGTTCAGGATCTTCAGAAAATATCACCGTGCCGCGCTCCGTCTCTCCCTCTGCTAAGGGGATTCGGGCATTGCGCACATTCGACTCGCCGAAGAAGGACATCAGCTCCTCGAGCGTCGTCTTCGATGTAATCGGTCCCACACGCTTGCCCGGTTCGCACAGCCAGTCCAAACTCTCATGCATCGACGGCGGCGCCGAGACAAGATACGCATCGAACACATAGCCCTCATGCTGGCCCTGCCGCATGAAAATCCAATGCCCCTCGCGGCTGCCAATCGTGTCCGGGACGGAGTCAATCACATCCTTGAGCGCTACGACCCGAGTTTCACGCGGCATGTAATGGACAAGGATGGCATCCCGTTTCGGGCCCGTTCTGAGCGCAAGGGATGACGCGTCCACGTAAAGCACCGTAGCGGGAGGATACTTCGCCCATGTACCAAGTTTTTCGATTGGCTCCGGGCTTTCGCGCTTGCCGATCTCCTCCGGAGGCTCAAGTTCGAAAAGCGGCGCCAATTCCGGCTCTTCGGGATTCCCTCCGGCCGGCGTCACCTCGGCCTCCTGCAGACTTTCCGCTTCGGGCTTAGCCGCAGGCGCCTCCTGCTCCTGCCCGAGCCCCGCCGCCACAATCAGTAATGCTGCCAAATATCCCATCACCTGAGTGTCCTCCCCAACAATAAACCCCCTTAACCATACCCCTTAGCCCGAAGAGGTTCAAAACTGCCCCCAGCCCGGACAAGGGCTTGTACGCGAAGATTTGACACTCAGCCGGGGCCTTTGATACAGTCCGGCCTCGTGCTTCGGCCAGGATGCCCTATGCGGGCCGCTCGGAGCCGCTCGACAACCAACTATGATCTGACCGGACGACCTATGGCCATTATTAAGTCGCAGAAAAAGCGCAATCTGACCAATGAAAAAAGGCGCCAGCGCAACGTCGCCGTTAGGGCCCGCGTCAAGACCTACATCAAGAGGGTCGAAACCGCCATCGAAGGAAGCGAAGCGAAGCAGATCGATGAGGCCCTCAAAGCCGCGCTCTCCGAAATAGACGTGGCCGAGCGCAAAGGCGTGTATCACAAAAACAACGCCGCACGAAAAAAATCCCGCCTCCATCGCCGCGCAGAGAAGGCCAAGGCCTCGTAACCCACGCGGCGCGTCTTAGCGCGCTTTCTAGTGGTGTGACTTGTGGGCGCCTACTAACCCAAGTCCGATGGAGTATATCCCCACAAGAAGTGGGATCCGCCCCTCAATTCTCATCGTGCAGCTTCCCTTTGGGCGAGATTTCCCATATGGACGTGCCTGCTCGACGCTCTTTAAGCTCTTCGATTGTGTGGCCCACAGCGTTTGTCCATCTCAAAATGTCGGCATAATTTTGAGATGTATCCTCTACAATCTTGATCGTGCGCAGGGGGTTTTGTGCAAATCGTGAACCTACTTTGATTTTCTGCATGACGTGCAGCTTACCGTTTTTGCGTTCAAGGTAAATTTTCATCGTTAAGATTCCGCCCTCGCGAAGCAATGCGCGCTCCAGGTCACCAAACGATAAAGCTCCCCGGCGCGGATTGTCCGCGTCCGCCGGAGTGCCTAGTTCGGCAATACCTCCATCAACAACTCACATCTTTCCTGTACAATAAAATCACCTTCAATATTCAGAATCATACAATTTCTTTCAGATAGCCATTTCCTATGCTTGGAAAGGCTACGTCCTCCTGATGGGCCGTTGTCATACTCCGAAGCCCATTCTAGAAATTCGGGATCGGCATGCCCCCATTCCTTTTCCTCCCGGATTCTCAATCGCTTCACTCTAATTGCTGTATCAAGATACAGAAAAAGCTATCGAATCGAAGGACTCCTCAAGTTCATCCCCCATTTCATGATTGAGCCGGACACTATAGATGACTCATGCTCGCTCAATTCGTCTAAAATCATTTTAAGGCGAGCAACACTATCTCTTGCCCTTTGATATGGACGTTTGGTCGGTAGCCAGTAATAATCGTCAGCATCAACAAAGTGCCATCGCAACCTTGAGGCCATCTCCTTCCCAAGCGATGTCGTTCCTGAACCTGAAGCTCCCGTAATAAGTATTCTCATCCTTCATTGCCTAACCATGATCGTACAGTCTGCTAAGAACGGTGCAGACAAACGATCTTTCCTGCGACCGCCGCGACCACGTCTGCACTATGATATGCGCAAAGACCGTTAGCGTCAACTCTACCCCCGCAGGGCCTTGACCTAGCCCAAGACCTTTGCTACGGTTAGCCTTGTCAGCAGACTAAAACCTACTGTACTGTTACATCTTAATCCGAAGCGCTACCTGTCGAAAGATGGAATAAGCTCATACTGTACTGTTACATCTTAATCCGAACCGCTACCTGTCGAAAGATGGGGGTAAAGCCATATCCCGAAAAGGAAATCGAAAATGTCGTTTC
>JASJYE010000410.1 GCA_030123645.1 Candidatus Hydrogenedentota bacterium
CACCTTCGGCAGCGCGGTGTCGGTGCGTAATTTTCGCGAGATCCTTGGCGCGGATCGCATCGCGCAGTTGTCCGAGCAGGGTTGTTCATACGCGGCCATCGGGCCTATCGCTGAAGAGGCAGCGAAGGAGTTGGGGATATCCGTCGATATCGTGCCTGAGGTGCATCGGGTGCCGGACCTCGTGGAGGCCATTGTCCGCTTCGAGGCGAGAGGAGGGCCGTAGCCGCTGGATGGTTCGGGACTGAGGTTGGGAGGGTTTCTCAGGGCAAAAAGGGGGCAGAGGGGCCGTTGAAAAAGTCTGATCGTGCTCGAAGGGAGAGGGCAGCGTTTGTAAACTTAGTGGAGTCGATTTTGCAAAAGGCCGCAAAAAAGGGACAGACCCGTCTTCGCTCGTTCCTCGCTTCGCTTGGGTCAGTCCCGATTTTTTGAGCTGGCGCTTGGTTTTTCAACGGCCCGACAGACCCGTCTTCGCTCGTGCCTCGCTTTGCTTGGCTCAGTCCCTTGGGTTGAGGTTGCGGAGGTTTCTTAGGATGATCGCGCCCATAATGACGACGGCCAGACCGAGGACTGGCCAAATGAGCCAAGTGTAGCGCTCGAGGAAGGATTCGGGCTCGATTTTCTCGATGAGCCGGGTAAGGGGGCCGATCTCGATCTCCGGAAGGTCGGAGCTGTCAATGCTCTCGACGGAGCGGCCGAGGTCGTAGCGCGGCGCGGCCGCCTTTGGGTTCCCGAAGAAGAGGCGGTACTGCTCCCCGGGCCGGCGATCGAAGACGAGCGAGCTAAGGGCATCGCGCGTAACTTCGATGTCCTGCAGCGCGATGTCGAGCGGCGCATCGTCGCCGTTGACGATCTTTAAGCGTAAGTAGCGGAACGACCTGGCCAGCTCGTCAATCGCAAGAGCTTCGTCCACGCCGTCGTCGCGCTCGATGCGATGAAATACGCCGTATTGGATTGTCGACCAGGGGACGTCGCGCACGGCCGGCTCGGGACCTGATTCGATCCGGCGCTCGTAAGCCTCCGTGAGGGCGTCGCGCCCAAGCAGTTCGTAGCGCCGATAGAAATACGGTGTAAGCGGCTCGATGGTGAGCGCTCTCAGAGGAAGGTGTTTGAATCCGGTATCTATGTCGAAGAGCGTCACGTTTCCTTCTTCGTCCTCCGGCTCGACAGGGATTACCCTAATGTCTAGCGGAAGCGGCGCAGGTCCCTCCTCGAGCACATGGTGGCTCGTTTCAACCTTCACCACGTCGATTGTGCCCGGCTCGTCTTCCATGTTATAGGCCGTCAGCCGGAGGTAGGGGAAATCGTTCACGGGAAATCGGAGGACCGTGGCGTCGTAGACGAGGTCGCCGTCACGAAAGTGAAACAACCATGCGCTCTCTACCGTGGACCACGTTGTCCCGTTTTCGCTGCCTTCCAGGAGGGCATACCGCCGGTAGTTGTCGCCGGAGAGCGTGACCCGGACGTGGTTTTTTAGGTCCCGCCCGCCAAAATCCAGTGTCGCCCGAACGAACTCGCCGGCCCGATACGTACGATTAGTCAGCAAGACAGAGGTCCATTGCTTGGCAGGCCGTCTTCGAGGTGTGGAGACAACATGCGGCACAAGAACGCCACTTCGATCGACGAGTCGAAGGTCCGTCAGCGACCGCCGCGAGGCGTCCACAATCTCCGGCGTCAACAGGAGCCGGACAAATCCCGAGGGGGCGTCTCGCGCGCTAATCTCGGCCTCCCAGGTCCAATCCGAGGAGTCGAATGGGGTCTGAGCGTCCGAAGCCGCGCAAAAGAACCCGAGTGCGGTAACGATCATGCTCACTGCAATACCGGCGCGGAGTGGCGAGGGCCTTAGATCACAAAGGCTGATCATTCTGCGCCTCCTTCTTGGGAGGGACGAGGTCCTCCTCGTCCGCGGACGCGCGGGAGCGCGTCCCTCCCTCAGCGAGGAACACTCGGCTGAATCGGCTGTAGAATGCAGCGGCGGCGAGCAGAAGCAAGCCGCTGCCGATGAAGGACACGATCTGCAACGCGGGATCCAGTTTCGCCTCCCACGCGACAAAAATAACGTGCAACACAGTGAAGCCGAATAGCACGAAGCCGAGGATGCGCCGCAACTGCATCCGGGTCACCAGGCCGAACCATATCAGTGCGAAGGCCTCCAGGGCCCACGCGCAGGAGAGAAGGGCCCGGGCGAGCTGCTGGGACACGGCGGCGGTGTCGCCCCACCGGTTGAATTCCGCGGCCAACAACAAAGCAAGGAGCGCGTAGCTGCCCGTTTCGAGGACATTCGCCGCCTGCCCTTGTCCAACCCGCCGCGATTGAAACCCATTCGACCAGACGCAGCCGATCAGGAGCAGATCCGCCAGGAATATCCAGTTGAAGCTGAACCACGTAGAGCTCCCCTCGTAGACCGTCAGCCCCGCCACAACCAGCGCCGCGCCGATGCCGTAGCCGATCCACGGCAGCACAAAGGCCCGCGTGTCGAGGTCGCGCCGGATAATCACCGCGGCTGTCGCGGCCGGGATAAACGCCCAAAGCACCGTGAGCGAAGCCATCAACGCTTGCCGGTAGCCATCGGGCTGATTGACGGTCCAGTAGGCGGCAAGTTCGAGTGAAGCGAGGAGGCAGGCCAGGACATACGCAAGGAGTCCTGCGCCGATGGCCATGTGCCCAATTTCGCTACTGTCGGAATCACGAGAGGCCGCGCGGTGCAACAAGAAGGCCGCGCAAGCCGCCGCAGCGATCACGACGACCCATGA
>JASJYE010000071.1 GCA_030123645.1 Candidatus Hydrogenedentota bacterium
TGTCGACCACGAGCGCGGACACTTCAGTGGACATCGGCAGAATGAGCAGCATCGCTAAGAAGCTACGTTTCATACTAAGACCTCCGGACGGGCATGAAGTACGACGTCTACGGTGGAAACCGCGGGTCTCCTTGCTGGCGCAGGATTTCACGGGCTTCTTCTTCGGTGATCTCGCGGAGGGTGACGTTGCCCTGCTCATCCTTCGTGGCGTAACGAATGGCTGGGAAGACACCGCTGCCCAGGACAGCCTCCAGCCTCCCGTCCTCGTGAATGATGATACCTCCATGCTGCAAGTTATCCACCAGCGGCTTGCGGAAGGTCTTGAACACCAGCATGGTCCCGTCCGGCGACCAAGCGGGGCTACCTTCCGGGAGGGAGCCCAGTGTAAGGCTAGTGACGTCGCTTCCATCGGCCTTCATGAGGTAGAGGTCATGGTAGCCATGGATGTCCATGCCTAATGGCTGGGCGAAGGCGGCCGTAGCAGCAAGTACGGCAACTAGGATGGTAAGCGTTTTCATTAAAACACCTCCAGAAGCCGAAGGCTCCATACGACATTAGCACATGGACGATTATGATGCACGGAACTTTTAATACGATTAAGCGCTGCTATCCGGCCATAGAATACCGCTTGGACACTTGCGTTTCTGATTCTGTGGCCTTTTCCCCATGTAAAAAGTGAGATTCGAGCCTGCGGCGTGGCATAATGCTTAATCTTGTCGTGTTCAAGGTTCCTGGGCTGAAAGGGTCTCAATATCATGTCGAGTGAACTGCGTTTTGACGGGCGGGTAGCGATCGTGACGGGGGCCGGCCACGGCCTGGGACGCGCGCACGCCTTGCTTTTGGCCAGCCGGGGCGCCGCGGTCGTCGTCAACGACCTGGGCGGCGACATCCACGGCGGCGGTGGGAGCGAGACGGCGGCGCAGAAGGTCGTGGACGAGATCAAGGCGGCGGGCGGCGAGGCGGTGGCCAACTTCAATTCCGTGGAAGACGGCGAGGCCATCGTTCAGACGGCTCTGGACACCTATAAGCGCGTGGACATCCTGGTCAACAACGCGGGGATACTACGCGATGTCAGCTTTCACAAGATGACTGACGAGGATTGGGAAAAGATCTTCGCGGTGCACGTCCTCGGTACGTACAAGGTGACGCACGCCGCGTGGCCGTTGCTGCGCGAGCAACAATTCGGCCGGGTGGTGATGACCTCCTCCGCGTCGGGCATCTACGGCAACTTCGGCCAGGCGAACTATAGCGCCGCGAAAATGGGCGTCGTGGGCCTGGCCAGCACGCTCGCGCACGAGGGGCACAACAAGAACATTCACGTCAATACGATCGCGCCGGTGGCCGGGTCACGTCTGACCGAGACCGTGATGCCCCCGGAGATGGTCGAAGCCCTGAAGCCCGAGTACGTGAGCCCGTTGGTCGCATGGCTCTGTCATGACGACTGCGAGGAGACCGGCGGGCTGTTCGAGGTTGGGGCGGGCTGGTTCGGCAAGCTGCGCTGGGAGCGCACGAAGGGCGCTACTATCCCCTTGCACCATGGAGTGTCTATTGAGGAGGTGAAGAGCAACTGGGACCGTATCGTCGACTTCAGCGACGCGACGCACCCGGCCAATTCGCAGGAGTCGATGGGTCCCGCTATCGAAAACCTGCAGACGGCGAAGCAGGCGCCTGCCGGGAACGAGAACATCGATCCGGACAAGTTGATCGGCCAGGAGTTTCCCGCCGAGGACTTGCATTACACAGAGCGCGATCTAAGCCTTTACGCTCTCGGTATCGGCGCGGCACGCGACGCGACCGATCCCAAAGAGCTGCAATTCGTGTATGAACTGAGCGGAGACGGCTTTAAGGCGTTTCCGACCTATGCCGTGATCTTTCCCTTCACTACCCTGATGCACGTAGTGGATATGGAAGGGATTAATTTCAATCCGATGATGTTGCTGCACGGCGAGCAATTTCTTGAAGTGCCGAAGCCGTTGTCTACAGAGGCGACCGTGACCACGACCGGCAAGATCACGCACGTCTACGACAAAGGCAAAGGCGCGGTTCTCGTGATCGAGTCGATCAGCAAGGACGAGAAGGGCGAGGTCGTCGCGAAGAACGAAAGCAAGATTTTCATCCGCGGTTTGGGGAACTTCGGCGGCGATCGTGGGCTCTCCGTGCCGATTAACATCCCGCCGGATCGCGATGCGGACGCGATTGAGGAAGAGCCTACGGACGACAACCAGGCGCTGCTTTACCGCTTGTCAGGCGACCGGAATCCGCTGCACGCCGATCCCGCGATGGCGGCCGTCGGGGGCTTCGAGAAGCCTATCCTCCATGGCTTGTGCGGTTTCGGGATTGCGGCGCGTGCCGTGCTCAAACATTTCGCCGACAACGACCCCGCGCGCTTTAAGAGCATTAAAGTGCGTTTCGCCAAACACGTTTTCCCGGGTGAGACCATTGTGACGGAGATGTGGAAGGAGTCCGACGACCGCGTTCTCTTCCGTTGCAAGGTCAAGGAGCGCGACGAGTACGTCATCACGAACGCGGCGATGGAACTCCAAGGCCTTGGCGCGGTCTTGGAGGGGAACGGATCCGCGAAGGCATCTAGCGTGAACCCTGAGGTGTTGGCAATTTTCGACGAGATGGGCAAGCGCATCGAGGCCAAACCGGAACTGATCGACAAGGTCGGCGCGATCTACCAGTTCGACGTGACCGGTGAGGACGGCGGCACCTGGTGGGTCGACCTGAAGAACGGGCCCGGCGGCGTGCACGAGGGCGCTGCGGAGAAACCGAACTGTACGATTGCGATGGCGGCGGGCGATTTCATCAGTCTGATGACAGGTAAGCTGGATGGCCAGCAGGCCTTTATGCAGGGCAAGCTCAAGGTCAGCGGCGACATGATGCTGGCCACGAAGCTTGGGATGCTTCAGGGCTGACCGGCCCCGGCGCGACTTATCATATGGTCGTCCAGCGCATTTTAAGTTTATGTCGATCCGTTTGCTGCTACTGCGCCATTGACCGGTCTCGGGTTGGCACCCATGAATTCCTTTTCCTTGCCGGCCTTGTGCCGGAACGTCCGGCCTCGCCGGAACCACCGGACTGGTATAGCAACGCGCAAAACGTACCCATCTAAACTTAAAGCGCTCTAGCATCTACGTGCCTCTTTTCCGGGTCTTCTTGCCGGCGATAGAGTATGGCAACGTGGCCGATGATGCCGGCGATCTCGCTGCCGGTACCTTCGGCGATTTCGGCTGTCAAGAGTTTCTTGGTACCCTTGTGTTCGATGAAGCGGATTTTAATGAGTTCGTGGGCCTCGAGCGCGACGTCAACCGAGGCGATGACGGTGCCGGTCACCCCCTGTTTGCCGATGAGGACAATGGGGTGCAAGTGATGCGCCAGGCTCCGAAGGCGCTTGCGCTGTGCGGCGGTCAATGTGGACAAGGGGCTGCTTCTCTTGTTAGAGTCTTGTTTTCTTCTCGCAGGGCGGGTTGGCTTAGCGCCTGCGCGTAGGAACATTCCCTTAGCTGTTCCGAAGCGAGAATCCTACAGATTCGTAGGAAGTATTTCCAGGCTGCCTTGCGTCGATGGCGTGTCCACAACGCTCCTGTGCATTGGGGAGACAATGCGGGCCCTGGAATAGTGAGATTTCGGGCTAATCGGTTTGATCGTGGCATGCGAATTGCTTTTTCTGGGTTCTGTCTTGGGCCGTCGCAGGAGGAGGCTGCTGCTCGCGGCGGGCCGATGGGGAAGAACGGCGCGGCGGCTGCGGCGCTTTTTAGCGGACAAATAGTGGGTAGGAATCAGGTAGAGAGGCCTTAGAAGGAGGATTGTTAGATGACCGCGTCTGAATTCTTTGAATTCGCAAAGAAAAACAACGCCAAAATGATGGACTTGAAGTTCGTCGACATGCTCGGTACGTGGCAGCACTGCTCGTACCCCATCGAATGCCTCGATGAGGGCATTTTCGAGCTGGGACTGGGCTTCGACGGTTCGTCGATCCGCGGCTGGCAGGACATCCATGAGTCGGACATGATGGCCGTGTGCGATCCGAGCACGGCCGTGATTGACCCCTTCTTTGACAGGCCCACCGTCAGCGTGATCGCGCAGATCGTCGACCCGGAGACGCGCAAGGATTACGAGAAATGCCCGCGCCACCTCGTGCGCCGGGCGGCCGAGTATCTAAGGTCGACCGGTATCGCGGACACCTGCCATGTCGGGCCCGAGCCGGAGTTCTTCATCTTCGACGAGGTGCGTTACGAACAGAACCAGCATACGGGCTACTACCAGGTGGATTCGGTGGAGGGGGCATGGAACACAGCGCGATTCGAAGAGCCGAACCTCGGCTACAAGCCCAGTTACAAGGGCGGGTACTTCCCCGTCAGCCCCACGGACACCTACCACGACCTGCGCGGCGAGATGGTGTATGAAATGATGAAGCTGGGCATCAAAATCGAAGCCCACCACCATGAGGTGGGGACGGGCGGCCAAGCCGAGATCGATATGCAGTACGCCGAAATAACGAAGATGGCCGACCAGTTCCAGTGGTACAAATACATCATTAAGAACGTCGCCCTGCGCAATGGCAAGACCGTGACGTTCATGCCGAAGCCCATTTTTGACGACAATGGCAGCGGCATGCACACGCATATGAGCCTATGGAAGGACGGCGAGCCGATTTTCGCCGGCGATCGCTATGCGGGCCTCTCGCAGACGGCCCTACACGCCGCAGGTGGATTGCTGAAGCACGCCGCGGCGATTCTGGCTTTCGCAGCACCGACGACGAACAGCTACCGTCGTCTCGTCCCCGGCTTCGAGGCACCAGTCAATCTTGCTATATCAGCGCGAAACCGTTCGGCGGCCATCCGCATTCCGATGTATTCTCCCAGCCCTAAGGCCAAACGCCTCGAGTTCCGCTGTCCGGACTCGACGGCTAACGGCTATCTTGCGTGGTCCGCGATGCTGATGGCGATGATTGACGGGGTGCAGAGCAAGACAGATCCGGGCGACCCGCTGGATCGCAACACCTACGAGATGACACCCGAAGAAATGGAGGGAATCGCAACGGTGCCGGCGTCCCTTGAAGAGTCCATCAACGCGCTCGAAGCGGACCACGACTTCATGCTCAAGGGCAATGTGTTCACGGAAGCCCTCGTGCAGTCGTGGATTAAGTGGAAGCGCGAAGAGGAAATCGCGGAGATGGCCCTGCGGCCGCACCCGTACGAGTTCAATCTTTATTACGACAGCTAAACCGCTGTCGTTGGTTAGGAATAATCCGGGGATCCGTTTTGACGACGGGTCCCCGGTCTTTCGTGGGGTGGACTCGCCATAGCCTGCCATGCCTGCGCCCGCGCGCCCCGTCGGCCTCATGCTCGCGACGCGAAAAGCGAACCATCTACACCTTAAGCGCTCTATAGGCACTTTAAGTTGAAGTAGGCCCGAAACTGAAGGAAGCGCGGGGCGGTTCCTCCCTGTAACAGGCACGAATAACCTTTAACCCGGACTGGCACAACGCAGGCAAAAAATAACGGCCGCCCCGGCTGTCAGCCGGGCGGCCGTTCTCGGTGCAATTTCCCAGCCTCTTAAGGCCTATCCAATTGCCACGTCGCCGGATTCGCCTGTCCGGATGCGAACTGCATCGTCCACCGGAGAGACGAAAATCTTGCCGTCGCCCATGCGGCCTGTTGACGCTGCGTCGACGATGGCCTTGACCGTGTTTTCCAGGAGATCTTCAGGCACGACGACCTCGATCTTCATCTTTGGCAAGAACTCGACGACGTATTCCGCGCCGCGGTAGAGTTCCTTGTGGCCTTTCTGGCGGCCAAAGCCCTTTACTTCCGTGACGGTCATGCCCTGGATGCCAAGCCCGGCGAGGGCCTCTTTGACCTCCTCCAACTTAAAAGGCTTCACAATCGCCTCAACTTTTTTCATGACTGTTTCCTCCGTGTCTGAGACCTTGACCGGCGAAGGGTTTGTACGGCAGCCGCACGCTCCTCAGATTCGGCGCGGTATCCCGAGCAACCTTCTGAGGAAAGGCAATAGCGCCCCGCTTCCGCGGCCCCTCTTCCTGGTTTCGGTCCTTTTGCATTCAACGCAGGATCCGCCACACAGCCCGGCGCGGTCGTGTTACGCCTGCGGATCGGATGAAAGTTCTGAAAACCTTTTCGTTTAAGTATACGTCCACACATGGCTGCATGCCAACCCGTTGGGAATTCTGGTTCTAAACTATAGGTTGTAACTGGACTCGCTGTGCAGAGAGATGTCGAGCCCTTCGATCTCCTCCTCCTCATCAACCCGCAGCCCGATGGTGAGATCTATTCCTTTCAGGATGAGAAAGGACCAGACTCCGCACCATAGGATGGTGAAGGCCACGGCCGCACATTGAATGCCGAATTGCTTGACGATGTCGATATCCGCGACGGTACCGCTGAAAGCGCCGAGGGTATTCGCCGCGAAGATGCCGGTCAGGAGCGCGCCGACGATGCCCCCTACGGCGTGTACGCCGAAGGCATCCAGGGAGTCGTCATAGCCCAGGGCATTCTTGACTGTGGTGGCGGCGACGAAACAGACGACGCCGGCCACGAGTCCGATGACCAGTGCGCCAATGGGACCCACATAGCCCGAGGCCGGCGTGATGGCTACGAGGCCTGCGACGGCCCCGGTGGCGATCCCCACCGCGCTGGGTTTTCCGTGTTTTATCCACTCGCACATCATCCAGGTGAAGGCCGCCATGGCCGTGGCCACTTGGGTGACGAGCATGGCCATCCCGGCGGTGATGTCCGCGGCGAGTTGGCTCCCGGCGTTGAACCCGAACCAGCCCACCCAGAGCATGGCCGCACCGGTCACGCACATGGCCACGTTGTGGGGCGGCATGGGGGTCTTGGGGAAGCCGCTGCGCTTGCCTACCATGAGGCAGGCCACGAGAGCCGCTATCCCCGCGTTGATATGGACCACGGTGCCTCCGGCGAAATCCATGGCCCCCCACAGGCTGAGGAGGCCGCCGCCCCAGACCATGTGGCAGATGGGCGCGTACACCACGGTAACCCAGATGCCCGTGAAAATAAGAACGGCAGAAAACTTCATTCGTTCCGCGAAGGCCCCCACCACGAGGGCGGGCGTGATGATGGCGAAGGTCAACTGAAAACAGAAAAACACCGACTCGGGGATCGTCCCGGAAAGCCCGCCGATGTTGTTGGGGTTCACGAAGACCTTGCTCAGGCCCCCGACGAAGGAAGAGGGGAAGGCGAAAACGGTCTCGCCCGCCTCGTTCGTGACCAGCGTCGAATCGTCGAAGGCGAGACTGTAGGCGTACAAGGTCCACAGAATCGTGACCAGGCACGTGATGCCGAAGCACTGCATCAGCACGGACAGCACATTCTTGCTCCGGACAAGACCCCCATAGAACAGGGCAAGGCCGGGAATGGTCATGAATAGTACCAGCACCATGGACGTCAGCATCCACGCCGTGTCGCCGGAGTCGATCTCCGAATCCTGAGCGAATGCCATCCCCGGCAGAGCCATCACAGCGAGGAAAATCACCGCCGCGATGGCTGCCCTCTTGCCCGGCAGGACCGTACAGGCGCGCCGCACCTGCCCCGGGTAGCTCGGTTTTGCCCCTTGTCGAATGTTCACGATTCCCTCTCCTTCCGCGGGCCCATCCCGCTAGGTTCCTCCTTTTGAGATTTGTAAATGCGCTCGCTGTGTGGGTCAATCAGCCCACATGGCAACCGTCCTAATTCCTACTAGAATGTATATTTTTGCCCAAAAGATACGGTATAGTAGGACTAAAATGGACGAGAATGGCCGGCTGTCCTATCCAGAAAACCCTTAGTCTTGGCCTTTTTAGCGCATCTGAGGCACGCTGTAGGCCTCCAATCACGTCTAATTGCCGCAGTCTGAAGGAACTGAAATGCATTTCCTGTGCCAATAGCGGTGTTCGCAACATTCGCTTTGAGGAATTTTAGATGTTGGTCACGTCGTTTCAGAAGGGGTGAGTGGCATCTCGTCCTTCGAACGCGACTCTGGATCCGCCAGAATTGACAAGCGGCCATGCATTGTGCTATTTTTTCGGGTGATTTGACATGTCAAAGGGGGGATCTGCCCCTTTGGTCAAGAAATTCCGTATTTTTGATAGTAAGCACGGTATTCTCAGCACGTTTTTTCGGGGTCAAATCGATGAATCTGCTCCACAGGGCCGGTGTGCGAGGCGCTATGTTGCGTCTCATCTGCGGGCAGGCTGTTTTCTACGTTTTGGAGGTATCCATCGGGCCCATTGGCTAAGGCGTCGAATAGAGATCTCGTTTCCGAGGTAAAGGCCGCCATAGACATTGTCGAGGTCGTGAGCGGTTATCTTGACCTGAAACCAGCAGGTAGCGGGCGCTTCAAGGCGCTGTGTCCTTTCCACAACGAGAAGACGCCCTCGTTCCATGTCAACCGCGACCGGCAGACATTCCACTGCTTTGGTTGCGACAAGGGCGGCGATGTTTTCACCTTCCTCGAGGATATTGAGGGCATCGACTTTCGGGAAGTCCTGCAGAATCTGGCTGAGCGTGCCGGCATCCGTTTGGATGCTTATGCCGGTCCGAACAAAGAGGCAGCGCGCGAAAGGACTGAGCTGCTGAAGCTGCAATCCTTTGCGGCACGTTTGTATCGTGCCACCTTGGTAGACGAAGTAGCCGGCCGGGCTGGGCGGGAGTATGTGCGGGCCCGCGGACTCAGCGATGAGACGGCCGAGCGTTTCGGTCTGGGCTATGTAGCAGAGGGTTGGCAAAGATTGACCGATGCAGCGCGTACTGAGGGCTATCGAGACGTAGCCCTGGAAGGATCCGGCTTAGCTAAACGCGGTCAACGCGGGCTTTACGACCACTTTCGGAATCGGCTGATGTTTCCGATCCGTGATGTGTCGAGCAAGGTCGTCGCGTTTGGAGGCCGTGCGCTCGGCGATGATAAGGCCAAGTACATCAACTCACCGGAGAGTCCGGTGTACAGGAAGAGCCGCGTGCTCTATGGTCTCTATGAGGCCCGTGAGGCATTGCGGCGCGAGAAAGAGGCCATCGTCGTGGAGGGATATTTCGATCTTCTGCGGTGTGTGGATTCCGGTATCGAGAACGTGGTGGCGACCTGCGGGACAGCGCTCACCGCCGAGCAGGCGGGTTTGTTGAAGCGCTACGTTTCGAGTGTGCTGGTCGTTTTCGACGGCGATGAAGCAGGCAAACGGGCCGCGCTTCGTAGCGTAGGGATCCTGGTGGCCGCCGGCTTGTCCGTGCGCGCGTTGGCGCCGCCGGAAGGACTCGATCCCGATGACTACCTGGGGAAATACGGTACGGAAGCCTTTCGCCAATTGGCGGACGA
>JASJYE010000411.1 GCA_030123645.1 Candidatus Hydrogenedentota bacterium
CAGCGTAGGGAGCGGACCGGCTACCCGCGTGGATGTGCAATTAGCGCCCGTGGTGCTTCCAGCCGCATCGACCTTGAATCTTCTAGCATTGGCCGCGATTTTGCTCTTTGTGGGCGAGGTGGGTCTGTCTGTCGTGCCTGGGCGTCGCGAGTCGCTCTAGCGATCTGTCCGCTCTAATGAGCATTGGCTATCTGAATACTCTAGCGCGTCTTAGCTAGTTCCTGTTTCGGAAAGCTAAAGAGGGAGAAAACCCTCCCTCCGGTCATTCATGCGAAGGCGGGAATCTCAGCGCGAATTCGCAGTCGCCGGGCACTTCTTGAGATTCCCGCCTCCGCGGGAATGACATGAATAGTATGTTTCCGAAACAGGTACTAGCATAATTTGCACGCCAGGCACTATAATTAATCGGCGTCGCGAGTGGGGGGGACAATGGGCCCAAAACCGATCTTAACGTTGGCCGGACTCGTCGCCTTCGTAGCGCCGGACGCAGCCCCCCAAGAATTAGAGGCGCTGGCGGGGGAGTTGCGGCACACTTACGCTAGCTACGACAATATCAACATTCAGGTTTTCCACGACATCGAAACCGCGAGAAACTACGCGGAGCTCGGCAAGAGTAGCCCCGAACACCTGGTCCTCAGTATTTCGAAACACAAACATTCGGAGCGAGATAAAATGATCCGACTCGTAGACGGCGTAGTCATCGAAGTGCGATGAATGCCGCCGCCCACAGATACTCCTGTCTCGCTATCATCATCATGCTGCCCGCCTGTTATCGGACAGGCGTCAGCGGCGTGGTCGGAAACATCCAAGGCGAAGCCCTGCCCGGCGTAGTCGTTCAGGTTTCAGACGAGGAAGGCCAAGCCACTACTGACGCCCGGGGACACTACCGAATCAGGCCTTCGTCCAGCGATGCTACGCTTGACTTCTCCAAAACAGGATATGCGCCGGCCCGTATAAGACTCGACCCCGATACGCGGCGGCAGGCGACCCACGGAGACGTCCAGATGTGGCGATTGCCTGAAAGCGCAGGTGTGTACCTATTCGACGGCCGCCGCTACAAGCAAATGTCTTGGGTGATACCGCGCCAGTTTTTCATGTCCGATGGGACCGTGGCCTACGGTACACGGAGCGAACCGGATGCAGAGACCCACACAAGTGAGCCCATGATTTTGTGTTACCACACGCCGCGCTACGATGCGCGTCTTTCACGACTCGTTCGCGCCAAACCAATGCAACCGGCCGCTAAGGCGGCCGCCTTCGATATTTGGACGGCTGGGGGAACGATAGACGCCGATCTTGTGCCCGTAGATCAACCGCAGGGCATGCTCAGGCGGTTGCGGATCGATCGGCCGCTCGAGCCCGGCGCCTACGCCGTCCATTGGGGAGCGCTGGAAGGCTACATTACGCTCGAGAACCGCATATTTATGTTCCAGGTCTCTGAATCGCAAGGGGAAGAAGGGGCCCTCGTGATGAATACCGACCTTTCCCCGGCGCCGATTGTGGAGGATCCCTCCGTCCCCGAGTAAAATGCCCATAACCTAGGCGGGATGTGGCTTCAGCCGGCGTAGACACACGTGCTCCATTCTTATTGGAAGTCACTCTTCCTCAGTTTGCGCACGCTTTTTCCCGGACAAGTTGAACGATTTCCCAAAAAACGATACGGTGAACGCGCGAGGCTGGCTGGCGAGTGGCGGCCGACGCCTCGCGATCTGGTACAGGATGGAGAGGATTCATGAAAAAGCAGTTCGTAAACCTGCTCGAAGAGGGCGATGTCGTTAACGACTACTATCTCGCCGTTAGAAAAGACCTTCGGGACACGCAGAGCGGCGGCAAGTTCCTGGGCATGGTCTTCCGGGACAAGACGGGCGAGATCGGCGCCGTACTCTGGAACAACGCGGAAACCATCGCTTCGCACTTCGACCTAGGAGACGTCGTCAATGTCCGCGGCACGGTAAACAGCTATCAAAACCGCCTCCAGGTCCGGGTCGACCAAGTGCTGCCCCTGAAACAGAACGAATATGATCCTGACGACTTAGTCTACACGCCAGAAGATAGCAAGCACGCAAGCGAGGAGTTCATTAAGCAACTGAAGACCGTTGAGAACCCCTGGCTGCGCAAACTCGTCGACGCCTTTATCGAGGACACCGCTTTCATGGAAGGCTTCAGCCTTGCGGCGGCCGGGAAAAAATGGCACCATGCCTTTCCGGGCGGCCTGATGCGGCACTGCTACGAAATGGGGCGGATCGCGCAAACCGTCTGCGAACTTTTCCCCCAGATTGACCGCGACCTGTTGCTCGCGGGCGTATTGTTGCACGATATCGGTAAATTGCACGAGCTATCGCAGGGCATATACGTCGACTACACCACGGAGGGAAAACTCGTCGGCCACCTGCAGATCGGCTGCAACATGGCAAACCGGAAAATGGACGCCATCGACGGGTTTCCCGAGAATTTGAGGATGGAGATCCAGCACCTCATCCTATCGCACCATAGCGAACTCGACCTCGGCTCTCCGGTCGTCCCCAAGACCCTCGAAGCCATCGCCCTCGCCCATATCGACAACCTCGACGCGCAAACGGACGCATTTCGCCGGGTCATCGAAGAAACCACGGGGAAACGGCAGGAATGGTCCGAATATATCGCGCTCATCAGCCGCCAAATTTGGACGAAAAAGACCTGAGCGCCTAGCCTATAGTTTTGCGGTTTTTCCCGAGGGCCAAAGCCTACACGCCTCTGATG
>JASJYE010000412.1 GCA_030123645.1 Candidatus Hydrogenedentota bacterium
ACAATCGTTTCAGATTTTTCTTTGTGAAAATTTCACGCTATTCTTCTATTCCGCATCCGATCTTCCCAGGATCGTCGTAATCGCCGCGCCCGAACGGAGATTTGATGTTGACTTTCCATCCGCGTCGATTCACCATGGAGAGCGGACCGCAACGTCCGGTCTCGTATGGGTTCAGGGGATAAGCTAAGACTGATGAATCCGATCCGATATATAGTTAGGTCGTCGATTCTGGGGGTCATTCTGTGTGCATGCGCGGGTGCATGGGCACAGGAGGGCAAGCCGTCCAGCGAATCAGGTCCGGAAGTAATCGAGGTCAGCCGGCCGGAGCCCGTCGAGATTCTGGCCACGGAGTCATTGGGCGAGATTATGAGGGCGCGTCAAGCGCCCAAGCTAACCAGCGTGGAGCAGCGTTCGTCGCTCGACGCGACCCTCACCAATCTTCGTGAAGGCAATATGGAAGGGGCGCGCGAGGCGTGGACCGTGTGCGTTTCTAATTGGACCGAAATCTCCGCCGAGAAGAATTTCGATAGCTTTATTCTCTATATCTTAAACCAGAGTTTTCTGCAGACGAGCCCGGATTTACTTGTGCATGCGGAGAAGGTCCGATTCTACAATGAGCAGAAGCAGGCCCTTCAAGAGCATTTATCCGCGCTGCGCAAGCATGAGTCGGCGTATACGCAGAGCGAAATTGGAGACGCGACGATCGAGAGTCTCGTGCTGGCGCCGTATGTGCCCGGGGGCGCGGTGGTACGCTCGCGTGAGCAGGAGCGGGTCCCTCGGGACGAGCTCGGCCCGCGCATTGAGGGATGGGAGAGGGTGCTCGATACGATCGTGGCGAACGCGGATTCGTCGGACTCGAAGCTTCGCGTCGCGATGGCGAAAGAGCGCGCATTGATTCAGGCGATGTCGGCCGCTTCGAAGATGCTCCACGAGATAGCGAGTCAAGTTGCGGCAGACACTCAATAGCCGCAGGCCACCCTCCTCTTCGTAGACGAAAATGGCCGCGCAGTCCCTGACGCGTCGAGACGGCGCGGCACAGCAAATTGGCCGCCAGCGGCTATTCCGAAGCAGGCTGCATGTACTCGATGGGCACGCCGCCGGGCGGCGCATCGAAGGCCGATAGACTTTGGCTCATCTGCGGTTGCTCGCCTTTCTTCTCGAAGTAGGCGTCGATGAGTTTCTTCGACTCGCTCGGTTGCCGTTCGCGGTACCGCCTGAATCGCTCCTGGACCTGTGGTGAGCGGAGCTTCTCGGAGTATTCTTCGCGCAGAATCGGCAACACTTCGCGTTTGCGGTCGGCCCACCAATGGGAGAGGTTGTACGATTCATCGAAGTCCGGTGTGATGTAGATCCTCAGATCGATGGGACGGGTGAGATTCCATTTGTTGCCGGTAATTACCAAGTAGGGGTCGTCCCCCTCGCACAGGTCACGCGAGAGCATGAAGCCTTGGAAGTTGGCCTCGAGATCGGCATGGGAGAAGACCCCGTCAAGATATTCGCCGACGAGCAGCTTTTCCGTCAGGATGCCGTAGCGCACGATGCGCTTGATGGCCTCTTGTTCCGTCGCGCCGTATTGCACGTGCCGGCGATAACGCCGGTAGTACCGCGATCCAAAGCCGAACATGTGACCGAACTTGTCGATTCCGAAGTACACATCGCCGACGCGGACGGTGCGTGACATCGGAATCACGTACGGAAAAGTCATGTCCCGGTAGATGCTCATGTTGCGGTACCGGTAGTTGGACAGGGAACGGTCCGGATACATTTCGACCTCGTCCGAGTTGCGCAGAAACTTCTTGAGACGGGACATCCTTCGCTTCTTGAAAAAATGATGAAAGATGTCCTCGGCCAGGTCCGGGCACTTGCAGGTCTGCTCGATGGAGTTGTTGCGCGTCTCTAGGATACCGAGTATCTCATCGTTGAAAAACCGGTTGAGCGCTTCGGAGGAGTCTCGAAGCTCCACGTCCCAGACCAGAAACTGGTCGGTCTCGACGGCGGCGGCCGGCGGATGAAAAAGACACAGGAGAAGCGTAACCGGCAGGAGCAGGTTGAGGCAGCGTGCACATGAATTGGCAGAGGTCATCATACTAAGATGATACTACGTTTTCGTGCCTGGGGCCTTCTTCTTTCTTGGGAGAGGCCGGTAGAGGTGTGTGCTCGGGCCGTTCAGGAGTTCCGCGGCCTCCATAAGCGTCTCGCTCAGGGTAGGATGCGGATGTATCGTGAGCGCAAGATCCTTCGCCAGGGCGCCCATTTCGATGGCCAAGGCCCCCTCGGAGATCAGTTCGCCTGCCCCCACGCCGACGATGCCGACGCCGAGTATCTGCCCCGTCTCGGGGTGGGCGATGATCTTCGTCAGGCCTTCGTTGCGGTTGAGCGTCGTGGCCCGGCCGGAGGCCGCCCAAGGGAAGCGCGCGACGCTGATATCGCGGCCCTGGGTTTTCGCCTCGGTTTCGGTGAGCCCGACCCATGCGACTTCGGGGTCGGTGAAGACCACGGCCGGAATGCACTGCGGCTCGAAGACGCTCTTTTGGCCGGCGATGACCTCCGCAGCGATGATGCCCTCGCGAGTTCCCTTGTGAGCGAGCATCGGCTGGCCGACCAGATCGCCGATGGCGAAGATGTGCGGGTCGGCGGTACGCAGTTGATTGTCTACTTCGACAAAGCCCTTTTCATTGACGGCGCCGGAACCACCGGTTTGGCCGGAA
>JASJYE010000413.1 GCA_030123645.1 Candidatus Hydrogenedentota bacterium
TTGGCGTCAAAACGCCACACCGGAGGGCAAGCATCTCCTCATCGTAGGCGCCACGCCGCGCGGAACCCTTTATGCCGAATGGGACTTCTTCGAGATTGTTGCCGGAGCGCGCGCCTATACGCCGGAGGCAATCGTCTGGCCTGAAACGCCGAAGGCGCTTCCCAACGTCGATATCCGCTACGTGCCGCCGATCGAATATCGCGACACGAGCTACCGGCTCTTCGTAGCCGGGGGCCCGATCAACATCGCGAGTCATCTCAACGGCCACTGGTCGATGATGCCCGCCAAATGGGGCGGCCGCACCGCCTTCGTGCGGGGCGCGGAAGGGTTTGGGCACACCTTCCACTATTATGTCAGTCCCGAGAAGTACTACGACGAGCATCCGGAATACTTTGCGGAGATTGACGGGCAGCGGGTCAAATACGCCCAGTTGTGTCTGACGAATGCAGACGTTCTAGATATTACTGTCGAGAAAGTCCGCGATTTGTTGCGTAACGCGGCCGAAAACGAGCGCATCCTCAGCGTATCGCAGATGGACTACTTCTGGTTTGACTCCTGGTGCACTTGCGTGAATTGCCGGGCCATCGACGAGCGGGAGGGGAGCCAATCCGGCACGATCGTCCATTTCGTGAACCAGATTGCAGATGCGATCTCCGGCGAGTTTCCCGATGCCTACATCGATACCTTCGCGTACATGTATTCGCGAAGGCCGCCGAAACGCCTCAGGGTACGGGACAACGTGATCGTGCGCCTTTGCTCCATCGAGTGCGACTTCTCACGGCCGCTCTCGGATCGGCGCAGCCCGCGAAACCGCGCGTTTGCGCGCGACCTCATAAAGTGGAGCCGGATTACCGAAAATCTGCACGTCTGGGACTACACGCAAAACTGGTTCAGTTACCAAGGGCCGCATCCGAACATCCACGTTCTTCAGCCGAATATTGAGTTCTTCGCCAAGCACGGCGTGGCGGGCGTATACGAACAAGCGAGCGCGATCTCGCCGCACAGCGATTTCGAGTTTCTTAAAGGGTATATCCTGACCAAGAGTCTGTGGGACCCTCATGTTGACTGGAAGGAGGTGTACTGGGACTTCATCGACGGCTACTACAAGGAAGCCGCGCCGTTTATCGACGAATACCTTCGCCTTGTCACCGAGCGCGTCAAGCGCGACGAGGTCGTGCTCACTTTCACCAACACCATGGCATGGATGGATTACGGGCTCGTGGAGCGTGCACAAGAAATCTTCGAGCGGGCCTTTTCGAGCGTGGAAAACGAAGAGGTGCTCGAACGCCTTAAGTTCGCGTATCTCCCTGTTCAATACGCGGCGCTCGTGTGCCCGCCCCGCGTCTATCTGGGAGACGAGGCCTACATCCTCACGCGTCCTCCCAGCCAGACCTTCGACGAGTACTGGGCGATGCTCGAAGAGTACGGCGTCACGCACCTGAACGACTATCCCATCGAGGTATTTCGTGAACGACTGGACGCTAAGACGCCGCCTCGCTACGAAACCGTCCCCATCGAGAAGATACGCAATGAGCATTTCGAACTTTGGGTGCTGCCTACCCAGGGCGGCGCCGTCGTGCGTTTGTTAGACCGCGTTTCGGGCCGCGAACTCTTATCAGGGCATAACGACATTCTAAGTGTGCGCGGGAGATTCCAAGAGTGGGCCGTGCTCGAGGATGACGAATCGGCCGGCACCCACCCTGTCGATGAGCCCTATGAAGTGGTTGAACGGGGAGAGGCGTATATCGTCCTTCAAACGCTGCTGAGAAACGGCATCGAGCTTCGGCGCGAGATCCGGCTTCTTCCCGGAACCAGGGCGGTGGACATCGTGTTGCACCTTACAAACCGTGGCGAGACGCCGATCGGGCCCATGGTTGAACTTTATCCAGAGTTTTCGACGGCGCGGCTCGGAAAACCGCAGATCTGGATTGAGCGCGGCGGCGTCTGGACGAGGTCGGCGCTCGAGAAGCGGAGGTCCGCAAGAGTTTATGATGGGGAATTCCCGGCGGAGGGGATTAGCAGGTGGGCCTACCGCTTTCCGCAGGCCCACATCTCAATCGTCAACACCGTTGACTCGGCCGGCGTCGCGTCTTTGTCCTACGTTTATGCGCCCGAAGCCGCCTTCATCAGCATGGGGCAAAGCCTAACAAGCACGATGCTCGCGCCGGGTGAGGCCCGCTCCATCCGCACGCGTTTCGAGATTACCGCGGCAAAACCGAAGGCGCTCTAGAATAATTGGGGTTATCCATCCATTTTGCCGGAAGAAATCGCGGGAGCGGTTCTTTGAGACAGGGTCTGAATTATCTTGGGGTGCTGTCGCGCCCTGTACGCTGGACAGGAACCACCGGTTTGGCCGGAACCACCGATTTGGTAGGAACCACCGGTTTGGTAGGCGCCGCGGCGGTTAGCGGACGAGGACTTTTGCCTCGCCGACCGTTCCCGTAAGCACGTCGCGAACGCTCACCGTGTAGGTGCCGGGCGCATCGTTGAGCGCTAGCGGGATATACGTTTCGCATCGGCCGTCTGGACAGTCCAGCACCTGCGCGTAGTGATACAGCGGCGTGCCGCCGGGGTCCGTCAGCGTGACGTGGACGATATGGTCGCGCGGTAACGCGCCGCGCGTCTTGATTTCTGCACGAAGGGGCAGGCGCCGCCCACGGCCTACAAGCACAGGCGCCGCCACAAGGACGCGTGTCACTTC
>JASJYE010000072.1 GCA_030123645.1 Candidatus Hydrogenedentota bacterium
CGGGCCACCTTGCCCATTCGAAGGCCTGCGCAATAACATCGCATGAGCAGATCGTAGTCCTCCGCCCAACCCCGGTCCTCGTAGCCGCCCACGGCATCGAAGACCTCCCGGCGAATCATCAGCGTGGGATGAGCTATCGGACACTCGACAAACAAATCGCGCGTCATCTCCTCGTGCGTCAACAGCGCATTGATCCACGCCTCGTAACGCCGGCGGCCGCTGCCGATCCCCTCACCTACCATACGCACCTGCGTGCCGCACAGTCCCACGCCTGGATTTCGTTCGAGATACGACACCTGCTCGGCGAGTCGCTCCGGATACGCCACGTCGTCGGCATCCATCCGCGCGATAAAGCGTCCCCGTGCGGCTGCGCAACCACGTCTCAGCGCCTCCACGATCCCCACATGCTCCGAGCGGACGAGCCGCACGCGCGCATCCCGCCTGGCATAGGACTCGATTCGCGCTGCACTGTCGTCCGTCGAGCCATCATCGAAGCACACGACCTCTAAGTCGGCGTAACTCTGCCGCAGAATGCTCTCGATACTCGACGAAAGGGTCTCGGAGGCGTTGAAGCACGGGAGCACGACAGATATGGCGGGCGCGGAATCACCCATTTGAGATACGGGGCCGCCAAACGATTAGCACGATTTAGAGTGTCCCGTGGGCCATCCACACACTACACATTACAAGGCCTGCCCCCGAAGTATAGCAGCCCTTAGTAGCCCATTTCGTAAGTTTGATGACGTATTGTATCTGACAGGATAAGAGGATGAACAAGATGAATCTTCAGGAGATCCGTATCCGATCTATCCTGTTATCCTGTCAAAAAAGGACATTGAGGCGTCATCGTACTTGTGAAAACATGTACTTAGTCTGCGACTAGAGATTCGTCCCCGCCCTTATTCAACTCTGCCCGGCCTTCTCCGACAGGATCTCCTCAATGACCGCCCAAAGCTCCTTCTTGCCCTCTCTCGTCACGGCGGAAAACGGCACGACCAAGGCGTCCTCCGACAGGGCCAGCGCCTCCCGAATCCTTTCCAAGTTGCGCTTGCGCTCCGAGCGTTTCAGCTTGTCAAACTTCGTCGCCACCAGCAGCGTAGGAACCTCTACACGATCCAAAAACTCCAATAACACATGATCCTGAGCGCTAGGAGCGTGACGCGAATCCAACAGCATCACGACAAGCCGAAGCGGCTCACGCTCCTCGATATACGCGTTCACCACCCTTCCCCACTGCGCCTTCACTTTCAACGGCGCCTTCGCAAACCCATAACCCGGGAGATCGACGAAATAAAACCGCTCGTTGACATCGAAGAAATTAATGGTCTGCGTTTTTCCCGGAGTCGAACTCGTCTTCGCCAGGCCCTTCTTCCCCAGCAGCGCGTTCATCAAGCTCGACTTGCCCACATTCGAGCGCCCCAAAAACGCAAACTCCGGCCGCCGATCCTTCGGATAGTCTTTCGAACGGATCGTACTCTTAACGAAATTTGCCGTCGTCACGATCACAGGCTTCGCCTCCCGGCCTATGAAGGTTTCTTACGCCTGGCCGGAAACACAAGGCGAATGATCTCGTTCAGACTCTCTACGAAAACGAAGCGGATGTCGCGCTGAACCTCCTTTGGCACTTCCACGAGCTCCTTCTCGTTCAGCTTTGGAAGAAAAATCGTCTCGATCCGCGCCCGGTGCGCCGCCAGCACCTTCTCCTTCAGCCCCCCAACGGCTAAAATCCGCCCGCGCAGCGTAATCTCGCCGGTTATCGCCATCTTCGCCATCGGCGGCCTCTTCCGCATCGCCGACAGCAACGATACGACAATCGCGCATCCTCCCGACGGCCCGTCCTTCGGGATCGCCCCTTCCGGCAAATGCACATGGACATCGCGATTCTTCCAGAATTCCGTCGGGATCTGGAGTTCCTTGGCGTGCGCCCGCAAATACGTGTACGCCGCCTGCGCGGACTCCTGCATCACCTCGCCGAGCTGCCCGGTGAGCCGCAGTTCGCCCTTCCCACGCGTAATCAAAGTCTCCACAATGAGCGTGTCGCCCCCGTCCTGCGTCCACGCCAGCCCCACGCACACGCCCGTCTCAGGCTTCGCCTCGACATCTATGTCCGAATACGGCGGCGGACCGAGCATTGAGATCACCCGTTTCTCCGTTACCGATACCCGGGCGACCTTTCCTTTCTTAGCATCCACCACCTGCCGCGCCACTTTCCTGCACACATTGGCGATTTTCCGTTCAAGCTCGCGCACTCCCGCCTCGCGCGTGTAGCGGAAAATGATCGTTTCAAGCCCCTTCGTCGTAAAGTGGATCTCGCGATCGCTCAGCCCACTCTCCTTGATCTGCTTGGGAAGCAAGAACAGCTCCGCGATCCGCTCCTTCTCGAAGGTCGTGTACCCGGGCAGCCGCACGATCTCCATCCGGTCCAATAACGCCTCCGGAATGTCGTATTCGCTGTTGGCCGTCGTAATGAAAAACACTTCATGAAGGTCGAAATCAACTTCGAGATAGTGATCGCTAAACGCCTTGTTCTGCTCCGGATCCAGCGCTTCGAGCAAGGCCGAGGAAGGGTCCCCCCGGAAATCGACACTCAACTTGTCGATCTCATCCAGCATAAACACCGGGTTCTTAACGCCGCATTTCTTCATGCTCTGAACGATACGCCCCGGCAGCGCCCCGATATAGGTCCGCCGGTGCCCGCGGATTTCCGCCTCGTCGCGAATCCCCCCGAGAGACACACGCACGAATTTTCGCCCCATGGCCCGCGCCACCGAGCGCCCTAAGGAAGTCTTCCCCACACCCGGCGGCCCCACCAGACACAAGACCGGGCCCTTCGTCGAGCGGCTCAGCTTCCGGACCGCCAAGAACTCCAGGATTCGCTCCTTCACCTTCTCCAGCCCGTAGTGATCCTCGTCGAGTATCTTCTGCGCCCGGCTCAAGTCCAGGCTGTCACGTGTGCGCTTAGACCACGGCACTTCGCTCAGCCACTCAATATAGGTCTGCGTGATCGCGCTCTCCGGACTCAGAGGCGGCATCCGCTCATAGCGCCCGATTTCTCGCAGCGCGCGCTCGAGCGCTTCCTTGGGCAGTTTCGCTTCTTCTATATGCGCCCGCAACTCCTGAATTTCATCCCCGCCCTCGCGATTGCCGAGCTCCTCATGAATAATCCGCAACTGCTCCTGCAGGTAGCGCTCCCGTTGGCCATGCTCCATCTGCTCACGAAACTGCTCGCTCGTCTTCTGCTCGATACGAAGCAAATCGATCTCGCGAAGAAGGGTCTTGCAAATCTTCTCGAGTCGCGCGTCCGCGCCCCGCAACTCCAAAAGCCCCTGCCGCTCCGCAGGCCGCAACGACAAGTACGCGCTCAGCGCATCCGCAAGCGCCGCCGGCTCTTCTATCTTCGAGAACGACAGCGGAATCTCAGGCGCGATGCGTTGCCCGAGCTTCACATAGGTCTCGAAATGCGTAAGCGCGGTCCGCATCAGTCCTTCTAAACCGGTCGCGGCGCCTTCCTCCTCAATCGGGGCGACTTGAACCTCATCATGGTCCATGCCGCCGAAAAAGCGCCGCATCTCGCAGCGTTCAATCCCTTCCACGACCACTTTCATGGTGTTTTCAGGGCCCCGAAGCGTCTGCAGGATCTCCGCCTTCACCCCCACCTCATACACGTCCGCCTTCCCAGGCTCCTCAACATCCGGATCCCGCTGCGAACACAGAAAGATCGCTCGCCCGGAGGCCAGGCTCTCCTCCACAGCCCCAACCGAATGCGCACGACCCACGAGCAACGGAAGTACCATTCGCGGAAATACCACCACATCCTTCAAGGGAAGCAGCGGTAGGCGTTCAGATTTGCGTGCCGGCGTCACAGTGTTCTTTGCCGCCATAGCCTTGGCGCTCCTGAGGTTGCGGCCTGCCCACAAACGGCCCGGGGGGCAGGCCAAGCCCACCAGTGTGTCAAATGTTTACATACCGACTCAAGAAGCAGGGACTTGCCTCCTAAAGCGGACGCTGTGCCAGCCTTCGAGAAAGTTCAGCGTAGCTGCAAGTCGATTGGGGCAAAGGGATGCAATAGCTTCCAAGAAGGACGGAGATTAGGCGGAGGCGGACTTGCCCGAGTCGCTCTGGTCCACCGAGTCGGTGTCGTACACCAGAAGAGGCTCCTCGTGATTGCGAACGACCCCCGGAGTGATCACGCATTCAACGATCCCTTCCTCCGACGGAATGTCGAACATCACATCGATCATCGATTCCTCAAGGATCGAGCGCAAGCCGCGGGCGCCCGTGTCCTTCTTGACCGCCATGTCCGCGATCGCCTCAATCGTCTCATCCGGAAACATCAGCTTCACCTTCTCCAGTTCAAACAACTTCTCATACTGGAGAATAAGCGCGTTCTTCGGCTCGACCAGTACCCGGACAAGCTCGTCCCGGCTCAGCTCCGCAAGCGTGCCGATGATCGGCAGCCGCCCCGAAAACTCCGGAATCATCCCGTATTGAACAAGATCCTCGGGCTGCACCAAGGAAAACAGCTCACCGATGCGGCGCTCCCTCTTTGAATGAATATTCGAAGTGAAACCGATTACGTTCGTGCCCACACGGCGCTCTATGATCTTTTCCAGACCAGTGAAAGCACCGCCGCAGATGAACAGGATATTGGTCGTATCGACCTGAACGCACTCCTGCTGAGGATGCTTGCGACCGCCCTGCGGGGGAACGTTCGCCATAGTGCCCTCCAGAAGCTTCAGTAGCGCCTGCTGCACGCCCTCACCCGACACGTCCCGCGTAATCGACGGGCTATCGCCCTTACGCGCGACCTTGTCGATCTCGTCGATATAGATTATGCCCGTCTCTGCACGTGCCGGGTCGAAGTCCGCCGCCTGCAGCAGCTTCAAAATGATATTTTCAACATCGTCCCCGACGTAGCCCGCCTCGGTAAGCGTCGTCGCGTCCACCACCGCAAACGGCACGTCCAGCATCTTGGCCAGTGTTTGCGCCAACAGCGTCTTACCACAGCCCGACGGCCCGATGAGCAAGACATTCGACTTCTGAATCTCCACCCCATCAATCTCGCCCCCGGCGGCGATCCGCTTGTAATGATTGTGTACAGCCACCGCGAGAATCTTCTTGGAAAGCTCCTGGCCGATCACGTACTGATCGAGGAAGTCTTTCACTTCGACAGGCGTGGGCACCTCCTGGGAACGCGCAACGCCCTTCCGCGCGCGGTCCTCACTGACTATTTCGCTGCACAGATGGACGCATTCGTCGCAAATATTGACGTCCGGTCCCGCAATGAGCTTATTCACCTCATCGTGGCGCTTGCCGCAGAATGAGCAAGTCGTGACGTCGTTTCGAGCGCGATGTGAAGGCACCTAGATCCTCATGTCAGTCTATCGTGGTATTAAAAATATAACACTTTGCGTATGACTTGTCAAGAATTTACCCTGACCATCCCTACTTATTATATTGTATTCTGCCACTTGAGCGATGTCATGTCAACTGAATATCGTCTAAGTCGTTGCGGCTTCTACGCTAACGACCCGAAACCGATCCACTCCAATACTCCCTCCCACTACCTATATATGCGCGGGCACAAAAAAAAGCTCCTTGCCTAGAAGATGTCCGCCGACCAGAGCGCTATGCGAGCAATTCACTCCATCAACTAAGCTGGGACGGGTTCCCGCACAAGCACTTCGTCAATCAGCCCATACTCCTGTGCCTCTCGCGAATCCATGAAAAAATCGCGGTCGCTGTCCGCCTTAATCTTCTCCTTCGTCTGACCCGTATGATTCGCGAGAATCTCGTCGATCATCTCCCCAATTCTCAAGATCTCGTTTGCCTGAATCTCGATGTCCGTCGCCTGGCCTTGCACGCCGCTCATGATCTGGTGCAACAAGAAACGCGAGTACTTAAGTCCGAATCGCTTGCCCTTCGCTCCCGACGACATCAGCAGGGCTCCCATACTTGCGGCCTGCCCCAGACACAAGGTGTTAATATCAGGACGAATGTACTGCATCGTGTCATAAATCGCCAAGCCCGACGTCACACTGCCCCCCGGACAGTTGATGTACATGAAAATGTCCTTATCCGGGTCCTCGGCCTCGAGGAACAATAGTTGCGCGATGACATAGTTCGCAACATAGTCGTCAATCGGCATTCCGAGAAACACGATCCGGTCGGAAAGCAGCTTCGAATAGATATCATAGGGCCGCTCGCCCCGGCTCGTTTGCTCGTAAATCGTTACCATACGCGGATCTAGCACCATCTCACTCTTCTCCTTGCGCCGACGTGCCCTCGGTTTCCTCAAGCTCATCGCGCGTTAGCTCTTTATCAGTGATTGTAGCGTTGTCCATTATAACAGCGAGGGCCTTCATCCGGTAAATCCGATCCAAATACGAGTCCCGCTGGCCTTCCTCCTTGATGTAGCCGGCCACCATATCCACCTCGGCGCCTATCGATTTAGAGATGATCTCCGCCTCCTTATCAAGGTCCTCCTCGCTCACCTCGATGCCCTCCGCTTCCCCAATTTCATTCAGCACCACGATCGTCTTGATATTTCGCGCCGCCGATTCCTTGCTCTTCTCGACAAGAATCTCAAGCTGCTTGTCGAATTCCTCGCGCGGCAGTCCCTTCGAGATCAGCTGGCGCACTTCCTGCTCCTGCTGCCGGCCCGCCACGGTATCGATCAGCTTCGGCGAAATCTCAAAGGTGCTCGCTTCCACGACCCCTTCGAGCGCGCGCGATTCCGTAATCACCTTCGAGCGCTCCTTGCCCGCCTGCTCAAGCTGCTCCTTCAGCTTCGTCTTCAGATCCTTCACGCCCTCGTAGCCCGCCTCTTCCGCGAACTCCTTCGACAGCTCCGGCAGCTTTTTCCGCTTCAGTTCGTTCACCTTGATTTCAAATTTCGCCTTCTTAGTTCGAAGCTCCTCTGCGAAATAATCCTCAGGGAAAGTCACCGTGCAATTGATTTCACTGTCCGGCGAACACCCCTTCAACGCTTCTTCAAACTCCGGGAAAAAGCGCTTCGAGCCCAGGATATACGGGTAATTCTCCGCGGACCCGCCTGAGAATTCCTCTCCGTCAGTCCTTCCCTTGAAATCGATAATAACCTGGTCGCCTTCCTCAGCCGTGCCCTCTTTCAGCTCTTCGAAAACAGCGTGCCGATCAAGCATGTCGTTCACCGCTTCATTCACGTCATCGTCATCCACGAGGACGAAAGGCCGCTCGACTTCGATCCCGCGATACTTCCCGAGCTCGACCCGCGGCGATACATCGAATTTAAGTGTGAACGCCAAGGGCTCATCCGCCGCTCGCTTTCCTTCCTCATCCAATCCCTCGATATCAGGAAAACCTGCAGGCTGTAAGTCCTCATCTTTCACCAGCTTCTGAAAAGCAGCCCCGACCAGCTTCGCCCTGACCTCGCCCTTCACCACCTTGGAGAACTTATTCTCCACCAGCTTCAAGGGCGCCCGTCCACGGCGAAAACCAGGGATCTCAGCATCGCTCTTCAGCTCGTCGAACATCTGCCCCGCCTGCTTCTTCTCGTTCGCGACCGGGACCGTCACCTTCACCTCATAGGCGCACTCACCCTTATAGTCGATGTCAAAGGTCGGGTCCTCCGCGAACTCGAAGTCCTCCTCGCCGTGGTCACGATCCTCATCGTGCGATTCCTCGGCGACGGCGGTCGAGCCATCTTCTTTCGAGCCTTCTTCTTTCGTCTCGTTCTCTTCGCTCATGAATTACTCGCTGTTCGACGGCCCCGCGGCCGCCAGCCAATGTTGGTGGGCGAGGCGGGAATCGAACCCGCACACCTTGCGGTACTGGATCCTAAATCCAGCGCGTCTGCCAATTCCGCCACCCGCCCTACAAGACCACCTAAAGCACTGCCACCACAAGATATACAAAGCGCTCGCGCACAAATCTCACGGTGACGCCCCAGGCCTGCGGAGTCGATCCGCCCCATCGGCCTACCCGCCGCCCCCCTCAAACACACTACGGCACGAGAGTTTACGACGGGAATGCCACGGCCAAATTAGCACAAATTCAGCCGGAACTTCAATAATTCACACACCGATAAGACCCTAATCCCGCCCCGAAGGCAGCGCCAGCGCGACCAATTGCGCCGGGCTTGCGCCCACCGCGAAAAAATTGCGCGAGAGGGGCTTGATAAGCAACAATGACAGTCTTTAACTCGCGTGACGGAATGACACGTCATGCGGGAACCGTCGTGCCGCCGGAACCACCGATTTGGTAATGTGCCCGCTGGCGGCCGGAAAGTCGGGCATTAACCATCCCCCTGAAACGCGTGGATGCGAAGGAGAACGTGACTTGTTTGATCTCACCGGAAAGAATGCGCTCATCACCGGCTCTTCCAAGGGAATCGGTAAAGCCATCGCCGCGGGCATGGCTCAGCTCGGGGCGAACGTCGTAATTTCTAGCCGGAAGGCCGATGTATGCGAAGAGGTTACCGCAGAAATCAACGCCGCCGGAGGCGGGAAAGCGGTGTGCATCCCGTGCAATATATCGCACAAGGACCAGTTGGAATCCTTGGTGGCTCAGACCCACGAGCAATTGGGCCAGATCGATATTCTGGTGTGCAACGCGGCCGTCAATCCTTTTTATGGTTCGCTGATGGATATTCCGGACTCGGCCTTCGAGAAAGTTCTGCACTGCAACATTACCAGCAACCACTGGTTGTGCCAAATGGTGTTGCCGGAGATGCGCGAGCGGAAGGACGGCGCCGTGATCATTGTGTCAAGCGTCGGAGGATACAAGGGCAGCACGACACTCGGGACCTACTCCATCTCCAAAGCGGCGGACATACAAATGGTGCGTTGTCTCGCTCAGGAAAACGGGCCCTTCAACATACGCGTCAACGGCCTCGCACCCGGGCTGATCAAGACCAACTTCGCCCGCGCGCTCTGGGAAGACCCGGAAACCCGTAAACGCGTTGAAGCCGGCTATCCGCTGCGCCGCCTGGGCGAACCTGAAGACATCGCCGGCACCGCCGTGCTGCTGGCCTCCACGGCTGGAAACTACATCACAGGCCAAACCATCACAATCGATGGCGGCGGCATTTGTTGAAACGTCAACCCTGCTGCAAGAATTAGAAATCGATCTCGATGGTCTAGAAGCTATCCCAAAACCCAATTATTGTCATTCTGAGCGTATGCGAAGAAT
>JASJYE010000414.1 GCA_030123645.1 Candidatus Hydrogenedentota bacterium
CTCCTCGGGAAACCCATTTTTATCGATGACTCGTCGAACATTACCATTATGGACCTGCGTGCAAAGGCCCGCAGGCACATGACAAAGATCGGTTGCGACTTAATCATTATCGATTACCTCCAATTGATGTCGGGGACGAGCCGGGCAGAGAATCGTCAAGTCGAGATCGCAGAGATTTCGCGCAGCATCAAGGGGCTCGCGCGCGAATTGAATGTCCCGGTGCTGGCGCTTTCGCAACTCAGCCGGGAAGCCGAGAGGGACGAGTCCGGCCGTCCCAGACTTTCCCACCTGCGCGAGTCGGGCGCTATCGAGCAGGACGCCGACGTCGTACTGATGCTATATCGTCCTCCTGTGGAGGACAGGAAAGATGCTCCAGATCTGATCAAACTCGACCTGTCAAAGCAACGAAACGGCCCCACGGGAGACATCGCGCTCATCTTCCAAAAAGATATCCAACGCTTCCAAAACGCAGAAGTCGGCGCATCGCATCAGGAGCCGCCTCCTTCGCATCGCGACGATGACGACAGTCCGTTCTAGAAGTACATATGGCCGCCGCTCTTGAGTAGCGGCCCCTTTTCCCGTACTATGCTGTGTTGCGGTCTGGTTTCTAAGGACGAACAGGAGAGAGCCCATGTTTCGCGGTTCGATTGTCGCGTTAGTCACGCCGTTCAACGAGGATCTCTCGGTCGATTTCGAGGCTTACGGCCGCCTCATCGATTTTCATCTGGAGCACGGAACGGACGGTATCGTGCCGTGTGGATGCACCGGGGAAGCGGCGACGCTCGCGCCGGACGAGCAGAAACGAATCATCAAATTCGCCGTGGAGCGCATCGAGGGCAAGGTCCCGGTCATCGCGGGGACCGGCTCGAACAATACGGCGGAGGCCTTGGATTTTACGGCCTACGCGAAGGATGTTGGCGCAGACGGGGCCTTGATGATCTCGCCCTATTACAACAAGCCCACCCGCGAAGGCCTGATCGCCCATTACAAGACGATTGCCGAGAAGGTGGACATCCCGATCATGTTGTACAACGTCCCGAGCCGGACGGGCATTAAGATGGATCCCGACACGATCGCGGAGCTGTTTCAGATACCCAACATCGTCTCGGTCAAAGAGGCCTGCGGAAGCGTCGACCAGGTTTCGCAGATCAGAAGCCTGTGCGGCATCAATGTCATGTCCGGGGACGATTCACTCACGCTGCCCATGATGTCGGTCGGCGCGTCGGGCGTCGTGTCCGTCGCTGCGAATGTGGTGCCTGAGAAAGTGGCCGCGATGTGCGATGAGTTCGACAACCGCAACTTAGAGGCGGCGCAGGCGATTCACTATGAGCTGACGCCGCTGTTCAAGGCGCTGTTCGTGCAGACCAACCCGCTGCCCGTCAAGGCCGTCTTGGCACAGATGGGCCTGATCAAGAACGTTCTCCGGCTCCCGCTCACGCCCTTGCCGGCGGACAAGCTCGAGGAGATTCAACCCGTGCTCGAGAAAGTCGGGATCGGGCGTGCCGTCGCCGCGGGATAGGTGCGGTTGAGTCTCCGACTAAGGGAGCTATCTCCAGCTCTTGCCGGCTTCAACTGTGGGGAATTCGATACTAATCTTATCGCCTTCGACCACGACCCCGTATCGTGGAAGGCCGTCATTGGGCGGGTCATCCGGGCTCAGCGGGAAGGGCCAGCCGTGCCATGGACAGACAACGTGGCCTTTTTGAATAAACCCCTGCTTGACAGGCCCATGGCTTGCTATCTTCACACGATGCGGGCTGGAACGGGGCGGCTGATCTTCCTATAATCCCAGGATGCGTGTCCGGCGGCCCGACCCGAAATATCTTCGCCGGATCTCGTGTTTACTTAAGGCTGTCCGCCGTGCTTTCACATGGCGTGATTCTGGGTCAACACCAACGAGAAGGAGAATATACGATGGCTTACACCTTACCCGACCTTGGTTTCGCATTTGATGCGCTCGAGCCGCATATCGACGCGCAGACGATGGAGATACACCATGACAAGCACCATCAGGCCTATGTCGGCAAGGTCAACGACGCCCTCGAGGGCGTGGATGTCGGCGAGAAGAGTATCGAAGCTGTGCTGGCAGATCTGAGTATCGTGCCCGCGGAAAAGAAGCAGGCGGTAATCAACAACGGCGGCGGTCACGCCAACCATACGCTTTTTTGGCGGATTTTGGCGCCGGGCGGCGCTTCCGAGCCCAGTGGTGAACTGGCCCAGGCGATCGAGCAAGCCTTCGGCAACGTGGATACGTTGAAGAGCAAAATAGAAAATGCCGGCGTCACAAGGTTCGGCAGCGGGTGGGCGTGGCTCACCTCGGACGGCGACAGCCTGAGCGTGTCGAGTTCGGCCAATCAGGATTCTCCGATTATGGACGGCAAGTGTCCGATCCTCGGCATCGACGTTTGGGAACATGCCTACTATTTGAAGTACCAGAACCGGCGTCCGGACTATCTCAAGGCGATCTGGAACGTAATCAACTGGGACGCCGTCGCGGAGAATTACGCTGCATCGAACAAATAGCTGCGGCCACGGAGCAATCGGCGATAGCCGCCGGAGCGATTCGTACGTTCCGGCGGTTTTGTCTTAACAGGCAAATGTGTCGCTTCTGCTTGAGAAGCCCCACTGGGCGTATGCGCCCGCGCGGGGGCGGAACGCCGCAGGCCTTCTTTCGTCCGGGAACGCCTCAACGCACCGGG
>JASJYE010000073.1 GCA_030123645.1 Candidatus Hydrogenedentota bacterium
GAGTATCCGTAGAATCCGGCAAGTGGTATGTGATTCAGGTGGGCGGGACGATCCTGTTTGCTGCGTGGCTTCTCGCCGGGATGCTCGGGGGCCGTCCGCGGGTGCGATGGGATGCGTTGACCGTGCTCGCCGTGGCCTTCTTCGGCACGCAGTTCCTCTCGTTACTCGGCGCAGCCAACGTGTGGGAGGGCCTCGAAGTTATCAGCAAACAGGCGGGCCTCCTCGCGATCTTCTTGCTCGTGGCCAACGTCCCGAGGGACACGACGGACCGGGACCGGATTCTTTGGGCTGCGGCCCTGGTCGGCGCAGCCACCGCGATCTACGGGATTGCACAGCATTTCGGCTATGACTTCTTCCCCTGGCAAGAGCATCGCGAAGTGCCCGTCACGCGGGGCGTCTCATTTTTTGCGCACGCAACTTTCTCCGGCTCGGTATTGATAATAGTGATTCCTCTCACCGTCGGCTTGGCCACGATAAGCAAAAGCATTACAGGGCGGATCGCCGCCTCCATCACTGTCCTACTGATGATGTATCACTTGTCCTTTTCCGGTGCACGCATCGCGACCGTAGGCCTATTCGTGTCCGCGCTCGTTGTAGTGGGCTTGGAATTAGTGGACCGGGCCCGGGCGCGCCGCCGAGAGGCGAAGGCTGGACCCAAGGGATTGCGAGGGATCTTTGTAGGCGTCGCCATCCTACTGGCCGTGATATTGGCCGGCTCGGCGCTCTCGATCAGGGCATGGGACGTGAAAGGAGGCGACCTCTTTTCAATTCGAGAGACGAGTCTCACACAGCGCTTCTTCGCATGGGAAACGGCCTCACGCATATTTCTTAGCAACCCGATCACCGGTATCGGCGTCGGGAACTACGGCGTCGAGAGTCCCCCCTACTGGAACGCGGTCGAGGCCAGCCGCTATGCACGGCATGGCCGCCGCTTTTTCCAGGCGCACAACGAGTACCTCGAGGTGGCCGCCGAACAAGGCCTCCCCGGCATCGCGGTGATGCTGGGGCTAACGGCATTCGCCCTGGCTGGGAGCTACCGCCTTTCCCGGCGTCAATCCCCCTCCGCGAGAGAGAGGCGTCTTGGATTGGCGCTCTTCGCCGCCGTCGTGGCGACGAGTATCGACGCGACCGTCACGTTCACGTTGCAAAATCCGGGCTCCGCACTCTTCTATTGGGTCTTGTGGGGCCTGATTTCATTCGGGCTGGCTTCGCAAACGCCGGCCTCGAACACCCCTGCCAACTGAGAAAGAAGCGCTACAGACTAGCAGCCTCCTGCCCCAAACTGAGCACTGTGAGCAAGAGTAGCGAATGTGGCGCATTAGCGAAGCGCAGCGTGATGACGCACATGCTACACTACGCTTTTCGGCAGGCGGGCTTCGAGGACACGAAGTGAAAATTCTTCAGATCAACAAATTCTTGTGGCTCTCCGGTGGCGTCGAACGCTACATGTTCGACCTCGCGGATTTGATGGAGTCGAAGGGACACGACATCTGTTATTTCTCCATGCAGGACGTCGCGAGGAACCGCCCATCACGCCAAAGCCCATACTTTGTCAGCAATATCGACTATAAGAAAATGAGTTTCCTTGGCGCGGCCCGAAGGGCCTCGAGCATTGTTTCGAAAACCGTGTATTCATTCGAGTCGAAGGCGAAAATCCGCCGGTTACTACGGGATTTAAAACCCGACCTCGCCCATCTCCATTCGATCGACCACCAAATTTCCCCGTCTATTTTGCACGTGCTGCGCGAAGAGGGCGTCCCGGTCGTGCAGTCCGTCCACGACTACAAACTCATCTGTCCGAACTACCAGTTATACGTGCCGCAAAGGGGTGAGCTATGCGAACGCTGCCTCCCCGGAAAGTACCATCATTGCCTTCGCCAGCGCTGCATGAAGAATTCTCTGGCCGCAAGCGCGCTCGTAACGGGCGCAATGTATCTACATAAGCGCCTTCGCATTTACGAGAACAACGTGTGGTCTTTTCTTTGCTCGACACAGTTCTTGCTGTCCCAGTTGAAAAAAGGGGGTTTTTTTAACGCGGATACGCTCCGGCACGTGCCACTTTATATAAATCTCGACCGATACCAGGCACGCGATATGCCCGAGGACTACGCGGTCTACGTCGGGCGGGTCGTGATCGAGAAGGGCTTGAAAACACTGGTGCGCGCCGCCGCGAAGGCGCCGCGCTGCAAGCTTGTCGTCGTGGGCGAAGGCCCCGCGCGCGCGGAACTGGAGTCCCTCGCAGAAGAATGCGGAGCCGATGGCGTGTCCTTCGTGGGGCGCCAATCAGGGGACGCGCTCACGCGCCTTATCGCCCGCGCCCGCTTTCTCGTGTTGCCCTCGGAACTCTATGAGACCTGCGGCCTCGTGCTGTGGGAGGCCTACGCACTTGGCCGGCCCGTGATCGCCTCACGGATTGGCGGAATTCCGGAATCCATCGACGAGGGCGAGACGGGTTTGATGTTCGAGCCGGGCAATGTCAGCGAACTTGCAGAGAAAATCGCGTGGCTCTTCGATCATCCCAAAGAAGCCGAGGAGATGGGAGCCGCAGGCCGAAAAAAGATCGAAGCGATCTGTGCGTCGCATTATGACCGCATGCTCGCCGTGTACGAGGAGGCCATCGAGGCAATCGGTACGCAACCGGCCGGGCGGGTTCAAACCACAACCGGACTCTGAAGAGGCTGCTTCAGGTGGCCCGAATTCGCCTGGATTCGGCCGCCTTCATCAGGACCGCCTCATATTGCTCTGCCAGGTGGTCCCAAGAATAGTATTCGCGACACCTTTCAAGCGCGAGCCCGCGGAGTTCCTCGACTCGTTCCGGATGGTCAAGCGCATAGGTCATCTTCGCGCGAAGGTCTTCGACCGGGAGATCGAAAAGCAGTGCGGAATCCTGAACTGCGTCCACGTTGTCCTCGGTGTTCAGCGTCAACACACACGTGCCGAACCCCATGGCCTTGAGGAGTCCGAGGCTCGTCCCACCCGGCTGGTTCCCGTGAATTGCCGCGTACGCGCCGTGGTGCAGTTCCTTTACATGATCGGGATCGTAAATTGCCCCTGGAAAAACGATGCGTTCATCCTGCGTGTTGCGCAGAGACGCGGCGTAGCGGCTGTCGCCCGCTTCGCCGCCACCGAAGAAGAGCTTCTTGTCCGTGTCCAGCCCTTCAAAGGCCGCAATGATGAGTTCACAACTGTTGTCGGGGACGTGCCGGCTGAGGAACAGGAAATACCCGTCCTTCTCGAGGCCGTATTCCTTCAAGATCTCCGGCTTGGTCGAGACCCCATCGGCGTCCGCGCCGTTTGGAATGTGGACCGGGTCGCAGTTGAATTTCTCCGCATAGAACGCGCTTACGGATTTCGCGTCGATGATGAGCCGGTCGCAAACCCGTGCGGCGATGTACGCGGAGCAGAAAATGAACAGGCGCGCGAAGGGCCCCCACTTGGCGCGGCGCCAGTCGAAGCCGTCCGGGTTCAGGACGACCTTTTGGCCGAAGAGCTTAGGAATGATGCAAAGACTCGAGATTGCCGGATTAAAAGCCAGAATAACGTCCGGCTTCTGTCCCAAAACGTGGCAACACGCCAAGAAGGAGTGCGTGTAGGTGTCCGTCAGCGAGAACTTCAGGCTGGGGAGGTTGATCCGTCTGATTCCCCGGTAAAACTCGAGCGCATCGTCTTCGGTGCCGCTCCTGCAGTAGCACACGACCTCATGTCCGCGCTCGACCAGACGCGCGCCGATTTCCTCCGCACAGGTTTCGAGCCCACCGTATTTTGCCGGGACCCCCCGGATTCCCAGAATGGCAATTTTCATGTGGCTTTTACTTAGGGCCTCCACGCACGCGGGTGCGGCCAATACTAGCAGAACCGATATTTGGAATACACAGATCTTCGGACATACCCTAAGCAGGCCCTTTCGCGAGTACTACCGACGCCAGTATAGCGGCCGAATTTCACTCGATAAATCCTAAGGGCCTTTCCGTGCTATCATACGCCCGGTTGACTTGTCTCATCCCTTGGGAAGAAGCCGCTGCGCCCTCAAAGGTGATCCGGAGTGTCTAGGAACGCAAGATTCATAAGCCGCGTCGCCCCGCTGATTCTCCTCGACATGCTCCTGGCCATGGCATGCCTCCTGACCGCCTATATCATTCGATTCGGTACTGCAATTGAAAGCCCCGGACTCCTTATCGAAGCGCTCCGGAACGATCGATGGTTTCAACCCTACATTTCCATCATCATCGCATCGCCCTTTATCCGCGCCTTCACCTACAACCTCTTCGGGATCTACGATGACAGCAGCCTGAACCGTTCCGCGGCGGCAAATCTTCTCGACATCAGTAAAGCAGTTACCACCGGCTCCGTTGTCCTTGTTGTCATCGCGTTCATGTACCGAAGCGTCTCTGAGTTCCCCGAGTTCGGCTATTCACGTCTCATATTCGGCATGGACTGGATCCTGAACCTCGTGTGCGTCGCCGGCCTGCACACCATCGTCGCCGCCCTACGAAACGAGCTTCTCCGCCGCGGAATCGGTTACCGGCGCGTCGCCGTCCAGGGCGCGGGCCTCGCAGCACAATCCTTGCTCAGGGAGCTCAGCGAGTTTCCCGACAGACGATATCGCATAGAAGGATTTATCGCCAACGACGTTCCAGAGGACGCGCCCGTCCTAGAGCGCGGCGCATTCAAGCACCTGGGCGAGACCAGTGAAATACTCGAAATTATCAACCGCTACAACCTCGATGAAGTGGTCGTGACCAACGCCGGCTCGCTCGGTTCAGGCCTGATGACTTTCGTCGAGGAATGCCATAAACGTAACGTGCTGGTAAAGCTGTCGCTCGATTTCTACGGCATCCTCACTCAGGGGCGAAAGCTCGAAGAAATGGGCGGACAGCCCGTGATACAAGTAAACGAGATCGCGATCGAGGGCTTTGCCCGAATACTCAAGCGGCTCGAAGATATCGTCGTTTCGATTCTTTTGCTGATAATTACCTTTCCACTTTGGGTCGCATTGGCGCTACTCATTAAGGGAGAAAGTCCTGGGCCGATCCTCTTTCACCAAGAACGCGTAGGCAAGAACGGCCGCACATTCAAGATGTATAAATTCCGTTCCATGTACCGCGACGCCGAAGATCGAAAGGGAGAATTGGACGAGGACAACGAAGCCGAGGGGCTGATTTTCAAAATGCGCGACGATCCGCGCGTCACACGCATCGGGCGCGTCTTGCGCCGAATGTGCCTCGACGAAATTCCCCAGTTTCTAAATGTGCTCCGCGGCGAAATGAGCATCGTCGGCCCCAGACCGCCCGTACCCGACGAGGTCGCCCGATACAACGACCGAGACATGATGCGCCTCGTGGCCACCCCCGGCATCACCGGCCTGTGGCAGGTCAATCGGGGCCACCGTTATTCGTTTGAAGATGTGATCAATTGGGACACATATTATATCGAGAACTGGTCGCTCTGGCTGGACATCAAGATTATGCTTAGAACAATCTGGGTGGTCCTGAGCGGCCGAGGCTTCTAGCGAGCAAGTGAGACCTTCTCAAACACTGAATTGCATTCTCATGTAGTGGCGGCCTTCCCGTGGTTGTAAACCTTGAACAACAACCTATGAAACGTGTCGCAGTCTCGAAGTCCCTCTGGGCCCGGCTGTTTTTCATATTGATCGTCTTCTCGGGGCTCGCCTTTCAGATTTTGTTCACCTCGAAGCTCCTCATTGCCGAGGCATTCACAAGCCAGGGCATGGCGGCCCAGAGCGCGCTCTATCCCGAGATCGCCTTGAAGTCATACGAGCGGGCCTACCGATGGAACGATCACGATCCGAACCTGCTCTATTTGCTCGGAGTCCTCAGACGACAATTAGGGAAAGATGAAGCCGCTGCGGAGGCCCTGGCGCGGGGTCTCGATCTGGCGCCGCATGAAATCCCCACACTGATTGCCTATGCCGAGCGACGCGCGTTCTCGGGCGACATGCGGCATGCAGAAAACATGATCGAGCGCGCATTGGCACTCGCGCCCGGCTACTGGAGGACGGAACAAGCCGCCGGTTTGCTGCGTGGGCTGCAGCGAGATCATGCGGGCGCGGCGGCACACTTCAAGAGGGCCGTGAAACTCTCAGGGAAGCCGGAGGCTGGGCTCCTCAACAACTTGGCGAACGCCCTCTACGAGCAGGGCGAGCCTGCGCAGGCCCTTCGATACGCCGACGCCGCCCTGAGACTACAGGAGCTTAATCCGGACCACCACCTGGTTCGCGCGAAGGCCTTGCTCGCCCTCGATCGCATCGACGAGGCCTTCAATGCGCTGCGCTGGGCGGAGCGCGTCTACAGCAGGCGGGTCAGCGAGAATCTGCCTGAACAAGGCAAGCTCGACGAGGCGAGGCGCCACCTTGTCCCGGCGCTGATCGCGCGAAAGAGGCCGGATCGGGCCATCGAGGTTCTCTCCAGCTTAGCGGCTTCGCAGGGCCCTACGGACGAGGTGACGGCTCGCGCGCGCGAGCTTCAGATCGCACTCGATACCTTAGAAGGACATCAGAACTCCGCGGCCCAATTCAATTTAGGCAAAGTCATGATGATCATCGGGGATTACGAAGCCGCTGACGTGGCCCTGGCGAGAGCGCCGAGCGGGCTGCCCAAGGAGCAAGAAGTAATGCGCGTCATTATGAGGGCACAAAGTTTATTCCTGCTTGCGCGGCCGCAGGAGGCGCTGACCCTTCTCCAAGAGGTCGCAGAACAGGATAGGCATAATCTGGAGTACCGAATTGTCCTCGCCGATGCCCTGGAGGCCTCTGGCGATGCCGCCAGGGCACGCCAGGAGTACTCCAACGTTCTCCAAAAATTCTCTCTTCCCGACGACCTGCGAGATCGCGTTGAAGCGCGCCGCGACGCACTTCTCCCTCAGTAAACGTACTTCTCGAAGTCCTGACCACAGTACTGGCACTTCCAATGTTTGGAGGAGGAAATGCGTTTGCAACGCGGGCAGCGGAGCGGAACGTTGCTGATCTTTCCGTCTTCGACACCATCGCGCAGGTCAACATCGCGCATCCGTCCTTCGAGATCCTCCTCGGTGAGCTTCAGGCCGTCCCGAACCAGTTCCCAAAGAACTCGATGCTCGAGTTCCACACGTTGCAGCTTTCGTTCCAACTCCGCCACTTTCGACTGGAGCGAATAGCCGGCCGTTTCCCTGCGGCCGGAATGCCCTGACGGTCCTCCGGGCGATCCACCGTAATACGCCATGACTTCCCTCCCCTCGATTTCCCCTTCATTGCCCCACACTCGCCGGTTGTCGGCCACCGGCCGCCGGCCGCAATATGCCTCTTTGCAGCTTCCTTGATGGATTCTCACCATCTTACGAGCGCGGCTGCTCCTAAGCCAATTACCATTGCCAGCGGGATTCTATTCATGCCGGCCGATCTGGAGCAACCCTAACTTGGATCGCATCCTGCCCCTCATCTACAGTGGGCGATCATGGCGGCGGGCACGCAGAAAAGACTGGCGCGGCTCCTGAGCGAAGTTCGGGCGTGCCGCATCTGCGAGGCGGCGCTGCCCCTGGGCCCCAGGCCCGTATTGCGTGCCCGCGCCACTGCCAAGGTCCTCGTCGTGGGCCAGGCGCCGGGGACCCGCGTGCACGAGACAGGCATCCCATGGAACGACCCCAGTGGCGATAGGCTGCGAAAGTGGATGCAGCTCGACCGCGAGACCTTTTACGATGAATCGCGAATTGCGATCGTGCCGATGGGCTTTTGTTACCCCGGAAAAGACCCGCGCGGCGGCGATCTCCCGCCGCGCAAGGAGTGCTCGGAGCACTGGCACCCACGTATCCTGGAGCTACTGCCCGAGATCCGGTTGACGCTGCTCTTCGGCCGCTATGCACAGCGATATTTCCTCCGCGAAAACCTCAAGAAAGACCTGACATCCACCGTACGCGCATGGCGCGACTATGGCCCCGTCTACCTGCCCATGCCCCACCCTTCGCCGCGCAACATCGGCTGGTTCAAGCGTAATCCGTGGTTTGAAAACGAAGTCGTGCCCGAACTGAGGCGGCGTCTCGTTGGATTGCTCTAGGGAATGGTCGTTAGCGAAGCAGCTCTTGAATGGGGAAGGTAAATTTGCGCTCCTCGTCCTGCCGCAGGACTTCTACGCTCGCCTCGTCGCCGACAAACATGCCCCAGAACGCGAAATTGATCTCCGTGGGGTGCTCGACGGGTTGATCGTTGAGAGCGATGATAACGTCGCCGCGCCGAAGCCCCGCGCGATAGGCCGGTGAGTCCGTTCTGATCTCGTAGACCGTGGGCCCCGCTTCGGTCGTTACGACCCTGAAGCCGGGCCAGGTGTTCAAACGCCTGCCGTGGCGGATAATTTCATCAGTCACACGTTTGACGCGGTTGCTCGGAATCGCGAATCCCAGGCCGACGCTGCCTCCGCTCTGGCTGAAGATGAAGGTGTTCACGCCGACGACTTGTCCCAGGCTGTTGGCAAGCGGCCCGCCGCTGTTGCCTGGATTGATCGCCGCGTCCGTCTGGATCATGTCCTGGTAAAAGCGTTCGCCGCGACCGACGGTGTGGCTGACACGTCGATTCGTGGCCGAGACGACGCCCACGCTGACGCTGGGTTGCGGATCTCTGACGAGCAGACCGAAGGGATTGCCAAAGGCGATCATCCACTCGCCGATGAGCAAATCATCGGAATCGCCCATCTCCACGTAGGGCAGATCCTCGCCCTTGGCCTTGAGAACGGCGAGGTCGCTCCGCTTATCTGCGCCGATAAAATCCACCTCGAGGTTGCGCCCGTCGGGCAGAGTCACCGAAATGTAATCGGCATTCTCGACCACGTGGTAATTGGTGACTAGGTAGCCCTCGCGGTTGATGATGAAGCCGCTGCCGATGGCGCGCACAGGGCGTTCACGAATGCGCGTAAGGGGGCGGAAGAGGCTGAAGGAGCGGAAGAAATCTTCCATGAACGGATCCACGACACGCTCGTACTGAATATCGAGCACGTGAACCGTGACCACAGCGGGCGCGACGCGCTCGACGCTTCGAACGATGGCGTTCCGCCGGGAATCCTCGATCGTGTCTCGTTGGGCGTGGGATTGGAGGGAAACGCCAAGCGCCAAAAGGGTTATTACATGCGCTCTAGAGCGCCATCGGTGCATTTGCGCCTCCTTTCGCGGAGCCTG
>JASJYE010000415.1 GCA_030123645.1 Candidatus Hydrogenedentota bacterium
AGTTTGGCGGTGGCACCCATATCTTCCCTTTGCTTGCCGACCTCGCCGGAACCACCGGTCTGGCCGGAACCACCGGTCTGGTATGGCAACACGCAGAACGTACCCTCTAAACTTGAAGCGTTCTGGAGATTCCGGCTTTCGCCGGAATGACAACGCGGGCGAGGCTCAAGAATGTGGTGGGGCCAAGAGGCTCTCGGCGTCGTCGAGTTGTTTGTGTGAGCCGACGAGGACGAGGACGTCTCCGGCGGCTAGTTCGAAGTCGGTGGGAGGATTGGCGGTGGGTTTGCCGTTGCGCACGACGGCGATAATGGTGACGCCGGACTGGGCCCGGAGATCGAGGTCGGCGATTGTCTTTCCGCAGGCGCTGCTCCCCTTTTCTAGATAGTGCGTTCTGGTCGCGGTGGTCTGAAGAAATTTGGCGAGTTCGTCAAGCATTTCATCGGCGGTCGGGGCAGCGCGAAGAATGCCGTAGTGGCCGGCGCGCAGGGCGGCGATCTGACCGGTCACGATGTTGTCGGGCACGTCCATTCTCTTGAGTATTTGGGCCGCAATCTCGATGGAGGTTTCAAAGTCCTCCGAAATAACGCGTTCCGCGCCCAATGCGTATAGCTCGTCGATATCGGAATCGAAATGTGTACGCGCAAGAATGTACAAGTCGGGCCGAAGCAATCGGGCTTGCGAAACCACGCGTCGCGTCGCCTGTGGATCGTTTATGGCGACGACGAGCGCGCGGGCGTTGGCGAGACCGGCGAGCTGGAGCACGGAGAGTCTGCAGCCGTCTCCGCAGATGACCTCCGCCTCCTCCTGTTGCGCGTCGTGAGCGAGGCTGGGATTCATTTCGATCACGACGTGGGGGATTTTCGTGGATTGAAGTACGCGCACCAGATTTTTCCCATTGATGCCGTATCCCACGATGACGACATCACACTTTTTGGATTCTTGATCGGCACTGTCAACTGGAAGTTGCTGCGCTCCCGGGCGTATGAAGCGCGTGAAGAGCGCTGCTATCGGCTCCGACAGGGGGATGAGCATCGCGCCGGCCGTCATGGTCCCAAGTGCGTAGACAATGAACACCTCCAACAAGCCGGAGGGCACCAGGCCCAATTTGTCCGACTCGCTGACCAGGACGTAACCGAATTCGCTGACGGTGCACAATCCCAGCCCGACCTGGAACGAAATAAGGAGGGGCCAGCGTGCGGCGGCGACACCCATCGCGCAAAGCAAGACCTTGATGAGTAATGTGGCCAATATCGCGACCATAATCGGGAGCGCATGCGCCTGGGCGACGGCAGGGTCGAATAGCATTCCAAGAGAAACGAAGAAGAGCGCGTTAAATACGTCCCGGAACGGCAGGATCGAGGCCGCGAGCTGGTGCCGTAAGTCAGTCCCAGCCAGCAGCAGTCCGGCGATACATGCCCCGAGCGGAAGAGAGAATCTGGCCTCCCCTGCCACCCACGCACCGCCGAATGCCATTAGCACGGCGAAGAGGGTAACGAATTCCTTGCCTCCGGGCCGTACGACGTATTTTAGAAAGGTTGGCAGTAACGCCCTGCCTATTGCGGTGAGCGCGCCGATGCCTGCAAGGCCGAGAAATGCCCGAAGAACGGAATCTTTCCAGTCGCCGCCCGGGTCGACGGCAAAAAAAGGGAGGAAAAGCATGATGACGATCACGAGCACATCTTGGATTAGAAGGATTCCAGTGATGATCATTCCCCGCAATGTATTGGTGGCGCCGAGATCGCTCAGTTGCTTCAGAACGATCGCTGTGCTGCTGAGGGCAACGGCAACTCCGAGGATTAAAATCGGCGCCGTACTCATTCTAGTGAAGAGCAAGACGGCGGTGGCCGCTACAACGGCGGTTGAGACGATCTGAAATGTCGAAGCCATCAGGAGATTTTTCCCCATGCGCAGCAGCGGCTTCGGTGAAAGCTCGAGGCCGATGATAAACAGCAGCAGGATCAGCCCCAGTTCCGCCAGCTCGCCGACATCTTCCTGCCCGATAAGGTTTGCCGCATGAGGCCCAATCGCGATGCCGGCCAGGATAAAGCCGATGATCGAAGGCGCATGCAGAACCAGGAACAATCTCGCCACGAGAAGCGTCGTGGCCAAGATAATGACGATGTCTGTCAGAAATTCCGGATGGGTCATGTTGATTTAAATGGCGCCTGCCTTTAGGCTCGAGCGCTCAGAAATTATGAATTCGATCTGGATTGACATCTATCCGCAATCGCGCCTAGAAACTTTTCCGGGTCGCCCGCCGGCACCCAAGCTTTGTTAAAGATCGCTTATTTTATGGATTTTCTTCGTTGCCATTGCGAAGACATGTACGCGGACCGGCACGGCCTCGTAATCTCCACGCCGATAAGCCCCAGTCTAAGACGCTCCATATATCCTCCACATCCGCGGACACAATATCTATCTAGTTTCTGTTGCGGAAACATACTATTCATGTCATTCCCGCGGAGGCGGAAATCTCAAGAAGTGCCAGGCACCGCGAATTCGTGCTGAGATTCCGGCCTTCGCGGGAATGACTGGAGGGAGGGTCTGCTCCTCCTTTCGCTTTCCGCAACAGGAACTATCTACGGAAGCCGCGAGTATACCGGACGCAGATTGGGCTGACAATCCAACAGGGCTTGACGGGGTTTCGCTCACTTGCTACCGTCTGCCCCAGCGGGGTTCG
>JASJYE010000416.1 GCA_030123645.1 Candidatus Hydrogenedentota bacterium
CAAAGCAAGAACCCCCATATTTGGTATTGAGGAAAAATTGTCCATAACCTATCTAATCACCGGCCTTGCTCAAGACTAGTATCCTAAACGTGGGCCAACTGGGCCGGGGGTTTTCGACGCCGCCGCGTTGTTGTGGACATTTTTGTGGAGAATTTGGGGATTTCCTTAGCGCGAGAACTTTTCGCTGTGAATCGCCGCGCGCGGGGCGTATACAGGCGTCGATGGGCTATCAGGGGGCTGAAACGGGGGATCCGTGCGCTCCGCGTCGTGACCGGCCTGCTAAGAACGGGCTGAAAGAATCGTAGAGGTGACGCGCGGCCTCTGTATTCGCCGGCGCCAAAGGACAGGCCTTGAACATGTGGGTTTTTGCGGCTCTTGTGGGCGTGTGTTATACTCAGCGCAGTCTAGAGGTAGGGGGTCTAAGTGGCAATTCTCCAACGTACTTAGAACAGATGGAGAAGCTCGAAAGGCGCACCGATGGCGGACATTCTGAGTCAAGAAGAAGTCGACATGCTTCTTTCGGCCGTGACGGAGGGGGATTTGGGAAGCGATCTCCCGGCGCCCGCGGCGACTGTAGAGGAGATCGTTCTATCGACCTACGACTTCCGCCGCCCCGAACGCGTCTCGAAGGAACAACTCAAAGGCCTTCAGAGTCTCTTCGAGGCCTTGGCGCGTGAGTTGAGCATATTGTTGCCGCCTTTTTTGCGTACTGCCGTGCACGTGGATTTGACCTCGATCGATCAGCTCACCTACGACGAATTTATTTTGTCGGTCGCCCGCCCGACATCAATGTCGATCATCGACATGACGCCGCTTGAAGGGCGCTCCATCCTCGAACTTAACCCCGCGATGGTATTTCCGATTGTAGACCGCGTCCTCGGGGGTAAGGGGTCGTCGCTGTCGGCGCCGCGTGAGCTGACGGAAATTGAAGATCGAATCGTCTACCGCATCGTGCTCATGGTTCTGGACAGTTGGAAGCGCGCCTGGGAGCACCTGGTCGAATTCAAGATGGGCGTCTCGAACCAGGAGAGCGACCCGCTTATCGTGCAGATAGTGGCCGGCAGCGAAATGGTCATTCGCGTCGGCTACGAAGTGTATATCGGCGAAACTGTCGGCTCCATGAACATATGCGTGCCGCTGATGGTGCTCAATCCCATCCTTGACCAAATCTCGTCGCAGGTGCATTTCCAGCGGCATGTCTCTGAGGAGGCCATGCGTAACACACGCGCCCAAATCACGCAGACTGTCGGCCGGGCCGGCGTGACCGTAGAGCCGATTCTTGGCAAGGCGAAGCTGCGGCTCAGCGACGTCGCACGCTTGCAGGTTGGCGACGTGGTGCCTCTGGATACGAATCATGAAGGTCCCGTGCCGGTGCTCGTCGGGGGAATCATCCGCTTTTTGGCCAAGCCCGGCCGCCGGGGTGAACAGAGCTCCGTCCAGGTCATGTCGGTCGTTCGGGAGTAGGGGTCGCAAACGATGAATGCAGACGCAGCGAAGATAGTTGTTGACAGCTTTGTTCAAAACGGTTTTGACGCTTTAGAGGTCCTTCTGGGCCTGTCCTTTTCACATGACGTCCAAGATCCTGCTGGCATATCGGCCGAGGAAATCGGGAACATTGCTGAGGAGCACGGCGTGTGGATGCGCGCCAAGATCATAGGTGGCGGCTCTGTTGCGCTCGTTTTCCAGTTGCCGGATGCAGCGAAGCTCGTCGGATTGCTCGACAGCGTCGAAGATAAGAGCGAGCTCGAAGAAGCCGATGCGACCATGCTGCAAGGGATAGCGGAGGCCGTACTCGGCGCGGGTATCGCGTCAATCTCCGCTCTCTTCGACGACCAGGACGTCGAGCTGGAAGGCGTGGAGGCCGTATGGGGCCGGGGCCCGGCCGGGCTCGCGGAGTTCATCGGCGAACCGGCCACCGGCGCTCGTCTGTCGTTTTCGGCCGAGCCGCATTTCGATGGGACCGCGGCGCTTGTCTACACACAGGCTTTCGAGGCGCGGATGCCCGTCGCCGGCGGCGAAGGCGCTGCTGAGGAACCTCTGGTTAGCGACGCTGAGATGAAAGACATCTTGGAGGGCTTTACGCCGGACGACGAGCCCGACCGCGCGGTTGGACCCTTGGGGCCCACGGGGCCGCTGCCCGACAATCTCTCTATGATCATGGATATCGAGCTCACGGCAGTCGCGCGCCTCGGTAAGGTCGAGATACCTCTTTCTGAGATTTTGAACTTCGGGCCGGGATCAATCATCGAAGTTGGGCACATGATAGGCGAGCCGGTCGAACTGCTCGTCAATGACAAATTGATCGCCCGCGGGGATGTGGTGGTGGTGGACGAAAAATTTGGCCTTAGGATCACGGAAATCATCAGTCCGCAGGAGCGAATCGAAAGTCTGCGTTGACTACGGTCACCGACGCCCGGGCCAAAACCCTCGAGACTGAAGCGGAGGCCCTCGAGCGCAAACAACAGCTTGTCGAGGCAATATTAGGGTTAGCGGAACAACAGCACAAGGTGCTAAACTTATACGATCGCGAAGAATTAACACTAAAAGAAATTGGGGCCGTGCTGGAGGTCTCGGAGTCGCGCGTGTGTCAAATTCACAGCGCCGCACTCGAAAAACTTCGTAAGGCGGTTCAGGCCACAGACTGACCCCGGCTGCAGAGGGCTGCAAGCGTGCCACAG
>JASJYE010000074.1 GCA_030123645.1 Candidatus Hydrogenedentota bacterium
TATCCGTCCACCCGGATTGGCTGCGTACCTGCCGGCGGCTTCCTCTTCTTTGTCACCCCATTGGCCAAGAGACCGCGGCCTCAAGTTCATCTGTCTTCGCACCATGCGTAAATCTAATTTCTATAATGAGTTAACCAATCAGGATTCGCTTCGGTTGCTACATCGAGTGAATTCAGGTACAGTCTTAAGTGGTGCCTTGCGTTTGCTCGATTAGGGGGAATGACCCATGGAAACGATTCTCGTGATTGACGATGATCCCCTGATTCTCGATGTGGTTAAGGAGATCCTCGAGTTAGATAATTACACGGTTGAGACGGCGCTTAGCGGCGCGGAAGGAATCGAAAAGCACCGGAAAAGCCCGGCGGATTTGGTGATCACTGACCTTATCATGCCCCATAAGGATGGGATATCCGTCATTTCGGAACTGAAGAAAGATTTCCCTGGGCTTCGAATAATCGCCATGACGGGTACGCCGAAAGTGGAGAAGCTCGTCGCGGCCGTGTGCGCGGACGTCAACCGCGTCATCGCCAAACCTTTCGATCAAGAGGAGCTTCTCGAGGCCGTCGCACAGCTCATCGACGGCGGGGCCTCCTGCCCGTCCTGAGACCTTGCGCCTCTTTCTTCATGCTTCCTGACAACGTTTCCCTCCCCGTGGTATCCTTCGCGAAGGCTTCACGCCGCGAGGCAGAGATTCATGCGTTGCTCATTGCTTACTGTGACGGGCCTCTAGTGTGACCTCGGCATCGCGCAGTCCACGGATGAGATGATGATGGGCTTCGTTATGGGGCCGGTAGTGCCCGAAGACGAGAGCGACTGACCGGCCCGTGTTTTTGCCGCGGGCCCGCGAGCGCACGCCAAAGATGACTCAGGTCCCTGTTACGCACGGCTACGCCGTGCTCTCGTTGTGGGCGTGTATTCTTATGGCCGGCCTTCTCTCCAGTGCAGGGGAAGACGTGCCACAGCATGCGCCCTCGGGCTTCGGCAGCATCGAAGGGAGGGTGCGGTTTCTTGGGACGGTTCCTCGGGCGGAGGTCCCAGACAACGCCGGCCGGCGACGGCCTATCCTTAACGTCGAGGGCAGTGACAACGATCTGCGCTATGCGGTCGTGTATTTGTCGGGGCCCGAGGCTGAGAAAGCTTCTCCGGGGGAGGAGATTTCAGTTGACAGCGCAAGTGGCATTACCGTCATCGACCAGCGGGACCTCGCGTTTGTCCCTCATCTTGTGGCCGTGCGCAGCGGCCAGCGCGTAGCGTTTAGCAACAGCGACCCCGAGAACCACAATGTGCGGGCACAGGCTGAGCTGCCTCGAAATCGCTTTAACATCCTAACCGGATCGGGCCTCGATTACGAACGGCAATTTCAGCCCGAGCCGAATGACAACCCCGTTCGGCTTTCGTGCGATATCCATCCTTGGATGTCCGCGTGGGTCTTCGCATTTGACCATCCATACTTCGACGTCACCGGCGAACACGGCCTCTTTTCGATCGAAGCGGTACCTGCGGGAACTTATAGTATCGTCGTCTATCAGCCGGACGGGCGGCTCCGTGCGGAAGGACAGGTAGCCGTAGCCGCGGGCGATCCGGCGCGTCTAAACGTTGAATTTTCGCAGACGCATCTCGGCGGAGCCCGGATTTTGAAAATCGAGACGCAGAGAGTGGGGCCTGAGGAGGGACCCGCCGTCCCCGGTTAAGGGGTCCTCGTTGTGCGGCCAGGGCGACTTGCGCTACAAGTCGCGCTTTGTGCACTGATTAGAGGGTGCCGCGCATAATGGCGATGAACCCGATGCGTGCCAAGGTGATTCGCTCAAAGTGCCTCAAGTTGCTGATATTTTGCAAAGTGCGTTATAGTATCGCGTTTCGGTTCCAGGAAGGAGGGCTCCCCGTTTGGTTCGCAGCATGACAGGCTTCGGCAAGGCCACGTGCGAATATGCTGGAGGCACGATTTCCATCGAACTGAGCTCCGTGAACCATCGCTATCTCGATTCGAACATCCGGCTACCGGGCGAGTGGTCGTCGCTGGACCCCGTGCTTCGCGAAGCGTTGAAGGAACGCCTCTCGCGCGGCAAAATCAACGTCAGCATCAGCCGCAAACGGGCCGGTGGCGACGCGCAAAAAATCCGGCTGGATCGAGAGGTCGCTGAACAGTATATTCAGATCTCCAAGGAGCTCAGCGGGCTGCTCGATTCCGAGGAACCCTTATCGCTGCAGACCCTGGCGCAGTTCGAGAACGTCTTCAGCTACGAGGAAGACGAGGAAGATCTCGAGGAGTCAAAAGAGATGCTCTTGAAGCTGCTCGGCGATGCCGTCTCCCATCTTGACACCATGCGTGAGACCGAGGGCGGGGCGCTCGGGCGCGATATAATACACCGTATTGGTCTCATTCGGGAATCGGTGGAGGCGATCGAAATGCGACTCCCTGCGCTCAATGAGCTCTTCGCGGAACGTTTACGCGCGCGGATTGAGGTGCTAGGCCAAGACACGGACCTGACCGAGGAGCGCATCGCCATCGAAGTGGCCATTATGGCTGAGAAGGGGGATGTGACGGAGGAAATCGTCCGCTTGAACAGCCACCTCGATCATGCCGAAGAACTGCTCGGCTCGACTGAACCCGTGGGTCGTCAGCTGAATTTCCTCTCCCAGGAGGTCCAGCGTGAAATTAACACGCTCAGCTCGAAGGTGCGAGATCCTGATGTCATTCGCCAGGTGCTGCAGATGAAGTCCGAGCTCGAGCGGATTCGAGAACAGATTCAGAATATCGAATGAGATTGCCCCATTGGCCGAGCACGGTATAGTCTTTGTGGTCTCATCACCGTCTGGCGGTGGGAAGGGAACCATCCTCGCCGATGTGCTTCAGCGCGATGCGTGTATTCGACACGCCGTGTCCGCAACAACGCGCGCACCGCGTGAAGGCGAAATTGACGGGCGCCATTACCACTTTCTTTCCAGGGAGCGATTTGAAAGGTGGATTCGCGAAGGTCGTTTCGTGGAATGGGCGACTGTGCATGGGGAATGTTACGGTACCTTGAAAAGTGAAATCGAAGGCATATTGGAATCCGGACTCGATGCGGTACTCGAGTTGGACGTCCAAGGCATGCGTTCGCTCACGCGGCAGCGTGACGATGTGGTGTCCATCTTTATCATGCCGCCTTCGATTGAAACGCTCGAAGAGCGGCTGCGGGCTAGGGGAGGGCTGAGCGAGGAAGAGTTGCGTCTTAGGCTGAAAAACGCGGGAGAGGAAATCGCGGCGAAAAAAGAGTATGATCGCGTCCTGCTGAACGATGTCCTAAGAGACGCGGTTAGGGCCTTTGAAACGATCTTGAGCGAGGCGCGTGAAAAGGCGGTGGACCAAGCATAGCGCCCGCTTCTGTGGTAAAATATACGAGAGACTGGAGAACGCATCCATGCGACACTTGGCCTTAGAAGATTTCGAGCTCGATGGCGACAAAATGGACAGCCTATACCGTCTGGTGATTATCGCCGCCCGGCGAGCCGTTCAACTTAATAAACCCGCGGCACGGACTCTGATGGCCCCGGTATCGAAAAAGCCTGTGACACTCGCTCTCGAGGAAATCCTCGATGGCAAGGTCTGGTACCGGCTGGACGGGGAAGACGAAGATGAGTACGATGTCGGCTAAGCACGCCATCCTTGGCGTTACGGGGTCGATCGCTGCCTATAAAGCCTGCGAAATCGCCTCACTCTTAGTCAAGCAAGGTGTCAAAGTTACTCCTGTGTTGACGAAGTCGGCCGCCGAGTTTGTCGGCGCGGCCTCTCTCGAAGCCATCACCGGTAGCCGTGTCATTAAGGAAATGTTCGATTCGTCGACGAACGCCAATATTGATCACGTCAGCGTGCCTTTGAGCGCAGATATTCTAATCGTGGCCCCGGCCACGGCCAATATCCTTGGAAAAGCGGCGCATGGTATCGCCGATGACTGGCTGTCGACGGCACTGCTTGTGACGCGGGCGCCGATCCTTTTCGCACCCGCGATGAATACGAACATGTACGAGCACCCGGCCGTGCAGGAGAACCTGCGCACATTGCATGAGCGAGGCTGCCATTTCGTGGGGCCGGACTCCGGCGTGCTGGCATGCAAGACGGTCGGGATCGGCCGCATGATGGAGCCGCCCTACATCGTCGAGGCGGCCATGGCGCTCCTTTACCCGAAGCACGACCTCGCGGGCACAAAGGTGTTGCTGACTACGGGCGGAAACCATGAGCCGATCGATCCAGTCCGTTTTATAGGGAACCGCTCCTCGGGAAAAATGGGCCACGCCATCGCGCAGGAGGCCCTGAATCGCGGCGCGGAAGTGACCGTCATCACGGGGCCCGCGGAAGTCCAGCCGCCGGAAGGCGCCACGTTCGTACGCGTTCAGACCGCGCTGGAGATGGGCGACGCGCTCCTTGAGCGCTTCGATGCCGCGGATATAGTAATTGCGGCCGCGGCCGTCGCCGATTACCGCGTGGATGATCCCGCTACGGAGAAGCATAAGCGCAATGGTGGATCGATGACGCTTAGGCTGGTCGAAAACCCCGATTTGATCGCGGAGGCCGCGTTGCGGAAACGTCAGGGACAGGTCGTGGTCGGCTTTGCGGCGGAAACGAGCGACGTTGAACGGAATGCGAGGGCGAAACTCGCGAAGAAGAATCTCGACCTTGTGGTCGCAAACGTAGTGGGTACCGCGGATTCTGATTTTGGCACGGACACGGTGCGCGCAAGCATTATTGACGCCACGGGCGCAAGGGATGAGCTAGCCCTCATGAGCAAGGCCACGCTCGCCGAGCGTCTTTTCGACCATATTGTCGCCATGTTGGACAAGAAGCGCGGCTCACCCATCGCGTCGCCTTAACGCCCCCTGCGACCTTTCCAGGTGTGAGAACGGGTCGTACGCACGGAGGCCACACCTTCAATGAATGCCAAACGCTGGACCCTGGAGTGGATTCCCGGGACCTTCGCGATCGCGCGCTATGACGGTGATGAGCCGATGCCGCCTTGGGCACTCGACTCTCACATACTCATGACGGTTACGCGGACGCACGACGAGCTTTCCATCATCGCGCCGGACCATAACGTGCCGTTTAATGCGCAGGCGGAACGCGGATTTGTCGCGATGCGCGTGGTCGAGCCACTGGACTTTAAGCAGGTCGGCGTTATCGCGACGCTCACGCGGGCCCTCGCCGACGCTGGCATCTCGATCCTGGCCGTGTCTACCTATGAGACCGACGTCATCCTATTCAGGGAAGAGCACAAAGACGCCGCGCGCGAAGCCCTCTCCGCCGTCGCCGACACCTCGCGGCTCTAACACAAACGGCTAGCCTGGTGAGATAATCGGGCAAGCGGTTACCCTGTGGGCTAGAGTAGTTCGCCTTGGCCGGCGGCGGGGGGGGCGAGGTGCAGGTGTTTGTAGGCGAGGGGGGTGGCGACGCGGCCTTGTTGCGTGCGTTTGATGAACCCGATTTGGATGAGGTAGGGCTCATGCACCTCTTCGAGGGTCAGGCGTTCTTCGCCGACTGCGACTGCGAGCGAGCCGAGGCCGACGGGGCCGCCGCTGAATTTCTGGATGACCGTTGTCAGGATAGATTTATCCATGTCGTCGAGGCCGAGGCCGTCGACGCCGAGCATATCGAGACCTTTGCCGGCCATCTCATGCGTGACGTAGCCGTCGCCCTTGACTTGAGCATAGTCCCGCACGCGGCGGAGGAGCCTGTTGGCGATGCGCGCCGTGCCCCTTGCCCTTGCGGCAATTTCGAGCGCGGCCTCGGGGTCGATTTGCAGGTCCATAATGCGCGCCGAACGCATCACGATGGTCTCGAGTTCTTCGGGCGAATAGAAGTCGAGGCGGCAGGTGTCTCCGAAGCGCGCGCGCAGGGGAGGCGTCAACAGCCCCGCGCGGGTTGTCGCGCCGACGAGCGTGAAGGGCTTGAGCCCGATTTTCATCGAGCGGGCCGTCGGACCTTTGCCGAGCATGATGTCGACCTCGAAATCCTCCATGGCCGAGTACAATGTCTCCTCGACGGCGTGGTTCAGCCGGTGGATCTCATCGATAAAGAAGACGTCGAAGTCTTCGAGGCTTGTGAGGATTGCCGATAGGTCGGCCTGGCGCTCGATGACCGGCCCGGAGGTCGCCCTAATGTCCACGCCCATCTCGTTGGCCATGATTCGCGCCAGGGTCGTCTTCCCGAGGCCCGGCGGGCCTGACAGCAGCATGTGATCGAGCGGTTCACGGCGTTGCTTCGCCGCGGCAATCGCAATCCGGAGCTTTTCCTTCAGCGCTTCCTGCCCCGGAAATTCGTCCAGCCACTGCGGGCGGATCTGCTCGTCAAACTGCGAGTCGTCCTCGCGCGGCGCCGGGCTGATGACTTCGTCGGAGGCCATAATTACACCTTCACCATGGATCGCAGGGCGTTCTTGACCAGTTCTTCGTCGCGGGCGTCGTCGCCGAGTTTCTTACGCGCGCCCGCGGCGGCCTTCCTCGCTTCGACGAAGGTGCAGCCGAGCGAGAGCAGCGCGGCGATCACGTCGTCGGTGGATTCGTCTTCGGCGCCGGGCTCCTCGCCGAGGATTTTGCTGAGTTCGGCGTCCTGGCCCATCTTGGCCTTCATCTCGAGGACGACGCGCTGTGCGGTCTTCTTACCGACCCCGGAGACTTTCGTGAAGGCGGAGACGTCGCTGTCTAGGATCGCGCGCCCGAACTCGGGCACGCTCATGGCGGAGAGGAAGGCGAGCGCGACCTTGGGTCCGACGCCGGATATCCCGAGCAGCATGGTGAAGAGGGTTTTTTCTTCCTCGCGCAAAAAGCCGAATATTTGGAAGGATTCGGGGCGGACGTGGCAATAGGTGAGGAGGGTGACCTCTTGGCCGGGCGCGAGACGGCGGTGGACGGTGTCGGGGACGAGCAGCTCGTAACCGACACCGCGCACGTCGAGCGAGATGGACTCTACGCCTTTGTGAACAACGTCCCCGCGAAGGAATGCGAACATGAATCCCCCCTACTCTATCCGGGATATCCCCGGGCCACGCGCCCACTATACTGAAAATATAAGCAGATGTCTAGTTCTTAGTCAGTGTTGAATTTTCGGGTATAGGCGTTTGAGTTTGATTCGTGCTTCGCTCGTGGTGAATTGCCAAGTCCCGCATGGGCTAAAGCCCATCCTACCCCTAAATTCAAGATGGACTCTCCACTACTCACCGATCGCGGCCCGGAAAATTCCGGCGTGAATCTGGCAGATGGCGATGCCCAGCGCGTCGGCAGCGTCGTCGGGCCGTGGGATGCTGTCGAGGTTTAGTAATGTCTTGATCATGCTCTGGACTTGGTTCTTATCGGCATTGCCGTAGCCGGTGACGGCGAGTTTGACTTGGCGCGGGGCGAATTCGCCGATGGGCCGGCCGTGTTGCGCCGCGGCCAATGCGAGGACGCCGCGTGCCTGAGCGACGGAAATTCCGGTGGTGACATTCTGTTTGAAGTAGATCTCTTCGATGCCTACCGCATCGGGCCGGAATTCGGCGAGGATACGGGTGGCTTCCTGGAAGATGGTTTGGAGACGGTCGGCGAAATGCTGTTTCGGAGGCGTAGTGATAACGCCGTGGGCGATGTGGGTCAGACGGTTCCCCTTGCCTTCGATCACCCCGTAGCCCGTGGTGGCGGTTCCGGGGTCGAAGCCCAGTACGCGCATCGCTCCCCCTTTCGCGTGGCCCCGTGAACCTAGTCGGCCATCGCCTCGGCCATGGCTTCCTCGCTCAGGTCGAAATTAGAATACACATTTTGGACGTCGTCGCAGTCTTCGAGCATGTCCATGAGTTTCAGCGTGGTCCTGGCCTGGGTGCCTTCGATCTGCATGGTAGTCTTGGGGATCATGGTGAGCTTGGCTTCTTGCGCAGACAGACCCATGCCTTCGAGCGCTTCAACGACGGCATGCAGGTCGGTGGGCTCGGTATAAATCTCGTACATGTCGCCGTCGGTCTCGACGTCCTCCGCGCCGGCCTCAATCGCTTTCTCGAAGATCTCGTCTTCGCTGCACGCGTCCTTCGCGATGGCGATGTAGCCTTTGGACTCGAAGTTCCACGTCACGGCGCCGTTCTCGGCCAGGCTCCCGCCGTATTTGGTCACGGCGTGGCGCACATCGGCCACCGTTCGATTCTTGTTGTCCGTGAGCACCTCGATAATAATGGCCACCCCACCCGGCCCGTAGGCCTCGTAGCGCCCCTCTTCGTATACTACGCCCTCGGTGGTCCCTGCGCCCTTCTTGATGGCCTTCTCGACGTTGTCCTTGGGCATGTTGGCTGCGCGTGCGGCCAAGAGCACCGTACGCAGGCGCGGATTGCCGTCGGGGTCCTCGCCCCCGATCCTGGCTGCAACAGAAATCTCCTTGGCCAGCTTCGAGAAGATCTTCCCGCGTTTGGCGTCGACAGCGCCCTTTTTGCGCTTAATCGTGCTCCATTTGGAATGACCGGACATGCTCTCTCCACTCTTCCGGCGAATTCGGACCTGTGGTCTCGAAGTGCCCCAGCCCCGGAATTATATCAAGGCCGCAGGGCCATCGACAATCGGGGGATGGGGTCGAGGGGCTTGGAAAGGGGCGAAACCGCGCCTAAAGCATCTTAAAGAATACCACGTCCATTTTCTGCCACTGCGCCTTCGGCTGTCCGCGTCACAATCGCTCGCCTTATCGGGGTGCCACCGCCAAGCGCAGCTTGGGGGTGCCTTGGTTGTACCTCAGCTACTACCACACCCCCAAACGAGTTTGGCGGTGGCACCCGCGACGACGTCAGAGTGGACACAGTTCTATTCAAAATGCTCTAATCGGGCACCTTAGTGGGTTCCACTGGTCACGCCAGGCCGAGGGCTTCGTCCAGACGGAGTTCGCCCGGCTGTGCGTTGTCCCCCGCGCCGCCCAGACGCGGGATCCGCCGCTTGGTGGGGCGGGCGTCCCCGCCCGCCTTTCCTCAGAGGCACCTCTCCCCTCGATCCGCTCGGCGCCACCCCTGCACCGAGCCGGTCTCCGAGATGGCCACCGTCAGTCCCTATAGATAGATGAATCCGTTGCAGTCCGCGATAGTAAATACGCGAAACAAGATACTGTGGCTCAAG
>JASJYE010000417.1 GCA_030123645.1 Candidatus Hydrogenedentota bacterium
CGTGCCTCGCTTCGCTTGGTACTACTTTTGGAAGGGCTCAAAAGTCCCTGTTTTTTGCATCGATTCTTGGGCCTGGCGATACATAGGCACACGACACCGTACATAGGTTCTCGGCAGAATGGCCGCGAGGACCGGAGCGTGGTAGAATGCGTTCGTTGTGCGCAAGACAAGGGCGAGGCCGTCGTTGGCTGCCAAGCTGGGTGAAGACTCTTTCGTTGCTGGGCTCCGCTACCGAAACGTGTGGGGCGAAGCCGCGTGAACGCGCACGATCAATTGCCCGCGAAAGACAGGAGCACCTTCCATGAATGAGTCCGGCTTTGTCCAGTACCTCGATGGTCTGATGGAGGGCTATCAGCGGGCCCAGATCTTGATTACGGCTTTGCGGGCCGGTGTGTTTGGCCTCGTCGAGGAGGGCCGCGATGCAGACGGTGTGGCGGAGGCCCTGGGCTGGAGTCCAAAAGGCGCCCGTATGCTGCTGGACGGCCTTGTCGCCCTCGAACTCGTGGAGAAGAAGGGCGGGACCACGTATCGCAGCGCGCCAATCGCGGTCCAGTGCCTCCTGCCGGGGGCCCCTACGGACCAGACCCACATCCTGGAACACAAGGCCTATGGCTGGCACACGTGGGCACGCCTCGAGGAGGCCGTTCGCACCGGGACAGGGCTGCCGCGGGATCGCAAGCGACGCTCTCCAGATGAACTTCGGGCTTTTATCTGCGGGATGGACGATATCGCACGGCTGAGCGCGAGGTCCATCCTCGAGGCTGTCGATCTTTCGCCCTACCGCCGCCTGCTCGACCTCGGAGCCGGGCCGGGTACCTACGCCGTCGCCTTTCTTCAGGCCCATGATGCGATGAGGGCGACGCTGTTCGACGTTCCCGACGTGATCCCCATCGCACGGGAGCAGGTCGAAGCGGCAAAGTTGGAGAAGCGCGTCGAATACGTCTCGGGGGACATGACGAGCGCGTCCTTGGAACCGGGACACGATCTCATCCTCATTTCGAACATCATCCATTCCTTCTCGTCCGGCACAAACAGCGATCTCGTCAGGCGGTGCCACGAAGCGCTCGCGCCGGGCGGGCTTCTCATCATCAAGGATTTCCTGCTCGATCCCGGCCGCACGGGCCCCCCTTTCGGCCTGATTTTCGCGCTGCACATGCTCATTCACACCGAGGCGGGAGACACGTACACGCAGGAAGAAGTCGCCGGATGGACGACAGAGGCGGGCTTCCCCCCAGGCGAGCTAATCGATCTTTCCCCGCAATCACGATTGTGGCTCGTCCGCAAGGCCGAGTAGCCCGCATGGTCAGTCAACCAGTCTCTGAGCTATGATTGAGAGGAGGGTCTATTCATGAATGGGGGCGTTATTGGCAACCCGGAAGAGTCGGGTATAGACCGCGATGGGTTGGAGGGGGCCATAAGGCTGCTCGAAAAGCAGCGGGACGCGGGCCTCCATGATGGAGCTCAACTCTTCGTTGCACGGAATGGAAATGTTGTACTCGACGTAGCCATCGGTGAGGCGCGACCGGGCGTGCCGCTCACTACCGGCTCGGTGATGCTGTGGTACTCGTCCACGAAACCTTTGACTGCTGTCGCTATCGCTCAGCAATTGGAGCGAGGGAAGCTTAAGCTGGATGAGCGCGTACAGAGCATAATTCCGGAGTTTGCCAACGGTAAAGAATCGGCAACGATCAAGCACATCTTGACGCATACAGGGGGCTTCCCCATGAACGATTTCCCCTTCTTGCGTTACGATTGGGACAGCGTAATCCAGAGCATCTGCGATGAGCAGGCCGAGTATGAGCCAGGAACCGCAGCGGGTTATCACCCGCTTTCGGGCTGGTGCATACTTGGAGAGATTGTGCGGCGTCTGGACGGCCGCCCAATCGAGGTTTATCTCGATGAAGAGATATTCGGGCCCTTGGGCATGATGGACACCAGTCTTGGAATCAGCGCGGCGCGCGAGGCTGAACTGGGCCATCGCTTGTCCAGTATCTCTGAAAAGACCGAGCCGCTAACCAACGCGGAGGCATGGAACGACCCGCGGGCCCGTCCACGCATTCTGCCGGGGGGAAGCGGCTACGGTTCAGCGCACGACCTCGGTAAGTTCTATTTGGCTCTATGGAACGGGGGGGAGTGCGAAGGGCTTCGCATCTTGAAAAAGGAAACGGTGGATCTATTTACCTCCACACACCGCAGTGGCATGGTGGACCGAACCTTCAGCAGTGAGGAATTGCAGGTATCGCCACCGTGGGGATTGGGTTTCTCAAGAGGCACTGACGCTGCCATCGACAGCAGTCTTGGCCGTCGAAGCACTTCAGCGGCTTATGGGCATGGCGGGATGCGGAGTTCTGTTGGCTTCGTCGAGCCGAGCCGAGACTTAGTGGTGACAATAATCGCCAACGGCCTACCTAGCGAAATCGAAAATACACGCCGCTTGTGCGAGATTTCAGACACCATCCACAACGCTTGCACGTGATGTCACTCCGCAAATCGAAGCGACATCAACCCGCAACGCGTCCAGACGTAGCCCGGATAACTCACCGGATTTTTTAGAAGACACAAGAGAAGTCCCGCAGGGACGAAAGAATGTAGCCCCGCGCGGGACCGGCCGGGGCCTATTTCGCGGCGAGGGTCTCGACCTTTTGCGGCGAGAGCTCCGTCT
>JASJYE010000418.1 GCA_030123645.1 Candidatus Hydrogenedentota bacterium
GCTCTCTACTAGGTGGCCTGGGGGCTTGGTTCGAATACCACTCGGCGCAGGGACGCATTTCGAGAATGAGCGCTTCAGCGGCACCCTTGACCCTACCTGAAACCGATAGACGCTGAGCACGTCGCATAGACCGCTTTTCTGAGCATCCTGGGGGTCCTGAGAAGGACATCCGATGTGATCATGCAAGGAGTTTAAACGCGGTGCTCCGATACCCTCGACAATCACCGTGGCACACTCATGGCACACTCGCCCACAAAAAACGACCGTAAGTGACGACACGGGGAAGCAATTGAAACTCTGAATTCGCCCAGTCTTATTGTGGTAAGTTGCGGTAGAGTGTTGTCGCGTTTAGCATGTCTCGGGTCTTGAAAACCGGCGGCTTCGGCCTTGGGGGTTCGAGTCCCCCACCCTCCGCCATTGAGTCTTCACGAACCCTCTGTCCCAGCTTCGTAGCTCCTAATGTGCCCAACTGCTGTCCCTCCCAAAAAATCGAACTTCTTGTACAGTAACGACTTAGGACTTCGCTGAGAATCGGCGTCATTGCCTGGATTCGTCGTGCTCTGCTAGCCTCCCAGGGAGATTCAATCTTCCAAAGAGGGCAACGTCATCGCTATTCTTCAAGTCGGCGGGCTACACCATCGCTACGAGAGAAGAGCAGTTTGAAGCCTGATAACAAAGGCGGATCAGTCTTCGGGATGCAAGGTTTCAGATCCGGCCGGCCCGGCGGCCCCGTCGCATCAAACCCTTGTATTTTCGCGATCCGGGTCGTATCATGAAATCTACTTCATGTAGAAGGAGACGGACCATGAACAATCGCCTCAAAACAAATCTATCACGCCGTCAATTCTTGAAAGGAACAGGAAGTATAGTAGGAGCCGCCGCCCTGGGAGGATTAGTCGCGCCCTTTGTCGGCCGTAGCGCCGACGCGGCATTTCTCCCCGACGCCGCTTCGGTAGTGGAGACCACGGCCGGCAAAATCCGCGGCGGCGTCGCCGATGGGATACATATCTTTCGAGGCATACCCTATGGCGCGCCCACCGGTGGAAAAAACCGCTTCTTAGCGCCCAAACCCGGCGCGAAATGGAGCGGCGTCAAGGACACGGTCGAGTACGGAGACGCGTGCCCGCAAACACCCTACGACCTCGTGAAACCAGCGGGCATCGCGTGGTTCACGCCCTTCTTCGCCCAAAACTATTCGGAGGATTGCCTCCGCCTTAACGTTTGGACGCCTGCTATCAATTCAGGCGGCAAACGTCCGGTCTTGGTGTGGTTACACGGTGGTGGCTTCTCACGAGGGAGTGGCTCGGGTTCCGCCTACGAAGGCACCAACGTCGCTAAACGCGGCGATGTCGTTACGGTAACCGTGAACCACCGCTTGAACGTCTTCGGATATACCCACTTCGCGGACGTGCTAGGCGACAACTATCAATCGTCAGGCAACGCGGGCATGTTGGACATCATTCAGGCCTTGGAATGGGTCAGGGACAACATCAAGAATTTCGGAGGCGATCCCGGCAACGTGATGATCTACGGCGAATCGGGAGGGGGCGCAAAAGTGTCCACCCTGCTCGGCATGCCTGGCGCGAAAGGCTTGTTTCACCGCGCGGTTATTCAGAGCGGTCCCGCGTTAACCGTTGGAGAACCGGAGACTGCCAATCGCGCCGCGAAGGCCCTGCTCGAGGAGTTGGGACTCAAGGCCTCAGACCTCGCAAAGCTCCAAGCGGTTCCGGCCGATAAACTCTTGGCGTCAATGGGCGCCGCAGCCGCGAAAGCGGGCGGCCGTGCCTTCCGGCCTGTTCTCGGACCGGCCATTCCGGCCCATCCCTTCGAACCCGCAGGCTCCGAACTGTCGGCCCATGTCCCGATCATGATCGGCACCAACCAACACGAAGGCACCTTGTTCTCGACCTCGAACTTGCCAATGTACGATCTCAGCGAAGAAGGCCTGAAGGACGCAGCACGTACCCTGGTCGGCGATCGGGCCGATGAGTATATCGCCACCTATCGAAAGCTTGCGCCAGAGGCCACCCCCACGGATCGCTACTTCACCATGAGCGCCGACCAGTGGATGCGCGTCGGGTCGATTCGACTCGCCGAACGCAAACATGCGCAAAGCGCGGCGCCGGTATACATGTATCGCTTCGACTGGCGGTCGCCAGCCTGGGACGGCCGATTCATGGCCGCCCACGCCTTCGAGATCCCCTTCGTCTTCGACAACACACAAATGAACAGCGATATCACCGGCGGCACACCTGAGGCCAAGGCACTGGGAGCGGCCATGAGCGATGCATGGATCGCCTTCGCGCGCAGCGGAAACCCCAATCACAAAGGTCTGCCCAACTGGCCCGCCTACACGCCCGCAGAACGGGCGACCATGTTATTCAACAATCCTTGCACCGTCGAAAACGATCCCGGAGGCGCAGCACGCAAATTGTGGATGAGCACGGACTCGTGATTAGTTAGTATCTGTTGCGGAAAGCTAAGGGAGAAGAAGACCCTCCCTCCGGTCATTTGTCCCTCCCGAAAATTCGTACGTGCTGAGCGCCAATGACTTACGACTTCGCCGGAAAATGGCGGTGTTGCCCCTATGGTCAAGAAACTCAGCCTGGAGCCGGTGAAAAAGTCCGATTGTGCGCAGAGGCAGAGGGATAGATGTTCGTA
>JASJYE010000419.1 GCA_030123645.1 Candidatus Hydrogenedentota bacterium
GGGGATGCCGGCCAACGCGCAGTTGGATCTGTTGCTGGTCAATCCGGGCGGAAGGGCGGCCGTATACCAGGGCCTCGGCCGCGAGCTTGCTGCCGTCGAGCCGCCGGTGTGGGCCGGGCTGATGGCCACCTTCGCCCGCGGACGCGGCTTTGGCGTCGATGTCCTCGATGCGAACGCGCTTGACCTTGCGCCCGAAGAAGTCGCTCAGCGCGTGAGCGACGCGTCGCCGCGTCTTTGCGCCGTCGTCGTCTACGGGCACCAACCCTCCGCTTCGACCCAGGTCATGCCCGCAGCCGGGGCGGCTTGCCGCGCCATTAAAAATATTTCGCCGGATATAAAGGTCCTGCTCGTCGGCGGCCACGCGGCATCGCTTCCCGAGCGGTGCCTGGCCGAAGAGGCCGTGGATTTCGTCTGCACGGGAGAGGGCCCCTATACCATAGTGGATTTGCTCGGCGCGTTACGCGACGGCTCCGAAAACTTGGAGAAGGTCCGAGGACTTTTCTACACCGACGGAAATAAATTGCGCCGGTCACATCCCGCGCCGTTCGTGCGCGACCTCGACGCGGAGATGCCCGGAGTGGCATGGGACCTGTTGCCCATGAATCGCTACCGTGCCCACAACTGGGAATGCTTCGGAGGTCTCGACCGCCAACCCTACGCGGCGCTCTACACGAGCCTCGGCTGCCCCTACAAATGCAGTTTTTGCTGCATCCAATCGCCATTCAAGGAAGGCGAGCGCGAAGCGGGCTTTAGTCCTTCGGCGAACACATACAGACGATGGAGCACCGAGTCGGTGCTGGCGCAGATTGAAACGCTGGTCACGAAGTTCGGCGTTCGCAACTTTAAATTCGCCGACGAAATGTTCGTTCTCAACCAAAAGCACGTCGAATCGATCTGCGACGGAATCATCGAGCGCGACTACGACCTCAATATCTGGGCTTACGCGCGCGTCGATTCCGTGAAGGCCGGGATGGTCGACAAACTCAAGCGCGCGGGCATCAATTGGCTCGCACTCGGGATCGAGGCCGCAAACGAGCGCGTCCGCGACAACGTTCAGAAAGGATTCGGCCAGGAAGATATTTTCCGTACCGTGCGCGTCCTTCGAGAGTCCGGCATCAACGTGATCGCGAACTATATTTTCGGGTTGCCCGAAGACGATCTCGGCAGCATGCAAGAAACGCTCGATCTCGCCGGGGAATTGAATTGTGAATTCGCGAACTTTTATTGCGCGATGGCATATCCCGGCTCCGAGCTGTATCGCGAGGCGGCACGGGAAGGTTGGGACCTGCCCGGCGCTTGGAGCGGCTATTCGCAGCACGGCATTGATACGAAGCCGCTGCCGACGAAACATCTTACAGCGGGCCAGGTCCTGCGCTTTCGCGACGACGCCTTCCATGCCTACTTCACCAATCCCGCCTACCTCGATATGGTCCGCGCGAAGTTCGGCGAGGAGACCGTTGCAGAAATTCGCGAGATGACCTCGCACACGCTCGAGCGCATGAACGCTTGACTCATGGACTCGACCCCTGCCGAAGCGGCGGCCTCCACCGAAGCCCAGTCGAAGCTTATTTCCGTGGTCTTGTCGTTTCGCAACGAAGAAGGCGTCCTGGAAGAGCTCATCCGGCGTCTCGAAGCCGCACTGGATCCGGTCGGCTACGACTACGAACTGATTTTCATCAACGACGCCTCGAGCGACCGCTCCCACGAGATTCTCCTTAGCTTGCTCGAATCCGACCCCCACCTGCGGCTCCTGAACACCTCGAGCCGCTTCGGCGTGGTCCCCTGCATTTATGCGGGCTTCGAACGCGCCCGCGGCGACGCCGTGGTGACGATGGACTGCGACCTTCAGGATCCGCCCGAGATATTGCCGGAGATGCTTGCCAAATGGGCCGCCGGCGCCGACGTCGTCCACGGCACGAGAAGCCGCCGCCACGGCGAGTCATTCATCAAAATGCTCGTTACCAAATGGGCCTATCGCGTCATAAACGCGCTGGCCGACATCGAGCTGCCGGTCGACACCGGTCTCTACAAGGTGATGGATCGGCGCATCATAGACCACCTCCTGCTGATCCCGGAGCAGGACCCGTATCTGCGCGGCCTCGTGGCGTGGGTCGGTTTCAAGCAGGAGCATGTGTTTTACGAACGCGAGGCGCGCTTCGCCGGCAAAACGCACTTTCCCCTGATCAGCTCGAACCCCATCCGCACCTTCGCGGTCGCGGTCATGTCATCTTCCAGAGTACCGCTCGCCACCATTTTAGCCTTGGGGATGATCCTAACGAGCGCCTCGGCGGTCGTGCTCGCAGGAATGCTTCTCGCCGCGATTTTCGGCAGCGGCGCCGGCCTCGCCTACTTCGCCTTCACCGTGCTCGTTCTCCTTGGGGGCATTCAGCTTCTGGCCCTCGGCGTGCTCGGGCTCTATCTCGGGCGGGTATACCGGCAGACGCGCGGCAGGCCCCACTACATTATCGAAAGTGCCGTGGGTTTCGAGGTAGCAACCAAGCCCGAGGACGGCGATCGGGCCTGACGATTACCAAACCCTTGCATGTTCCGGTGCAGCTTGTCCGTCGCAGTAGGAATCCGGCGAGCCAGCCGGGTTAGGCGCCGAGCCCCGCGAGTTGCTCACTGATTTCCCACAATCGTCTGGCGTCGGCCT
>JASJYE010000420.1 GCA_030123645.1 Candidatus Hydrogenedentota bacterium
GTATAGGGGTGGAGGGGGTTGTCGAGGATCTCGTCAGCGGGGCCGTGTTCGACGATTTTTCCGAGGTACATGACGGCGATGGTCTGGGCGATGTGGCGGACGACGGCGAGGTCGTGGCTGATGAAGATCATGGTGAGGCGTTCGCGTTTGCAGAGGCCGGCGATGAGATTGAGGATCTGGGCCTGCACGGAGACGTCGAGTGCGGAGACGGGCTCGTCGGCGATGATGAGTTTGGGTTCGAGCGCGAGCGTGCGCGCGATGGCGATGCGCTGGCGTTGGCCGCCGGAGAACTCGTGGGGGTATTTTCTCATGAAGCGCGGGGCGAGGCCCACCATTTCCATCAGTTCGGCGACGCGCGCGGGGATTTTTTTCCGGCCGGCCCGGCGGTGCACGAGTATGGGCTCGGCGATGGCGTCGTAGACGGTCATGCGCGGGTTGAGCGAGGCGTAGGGGTCCTGAAAGATAATCTGGGCGTCAGGGCGGCTGCGCCGCATCTCTTCGTAAGAGAGTTTGGAGATGTTGCGGCCGTTCAGCAGGACCGTGCCGCCGGTGAGCGGGACGAGCCGGAGGATCGTGCGGGCGAGGGTCGTCTTGCCGCAGCCGGACTCGCCGACCAGCCCGACGACGTCGCCTTCCTTGAGTTTGAGGCTGACGCCGTCGACGGCCTTGACGGAGCCTACGCGACGCTCAAAGATGAGTCCGCGTTTGACGGGGAAATGGGTCTTGACGTCGTCTAGTTCGAGTACGTAGTTCGTCACCGTGTTTTGTTCCTCGGTCACCCGTGGTTTCTATGATTCGTTCTACAACCCATATCGTAATGCCGTGGTCGGACACGCAACCTGCCTGTCTTCTCCCGCATTCGGCCGACTTCACGGGCGATCGAGTAGAATGCACCCCCAAACGAGTTTGGCGGTGGCACCCATAGTTGAGAAATGTGGTTCGTCATAGCTCGCCTGCTTGGACGCGTGTGCATGCGGTTGCGTGGGCGGCCGCGACTTCGCGGAGCTCCGCGGGCGTGGCGTTGCAGGGATCGGTGGTATGGGCGCAGCGGGGCGCGAATGGACAGCCGGCGAATTCCTGCCTTAGGTCGGGCGGGAGGCCGGGAATGGTGTAGAGGTCTTCGCCGTGGCTGTGCGCCGCGGGTAGGCTGTCGAGCAGCGCGTTGGTGTAAGGGTGGCGCGGATGTTCGAAGAGGTCTTCGGATGTGGCAGATTCAAAAATGCGGCCCGCGTACATGACGAGGACGCGATCGCAGGCGCCGGCGACGACGCCCATGTCGTGGGTGATTAGAATGACGGCCATGCCGATCTCCTGCTGCATCTGCGCAATGAGGTCGAGGATCTGCGCCTGGACGGTCACGTCGAGGGCGGTGGTGGGCTCGTCGGCGATGAGCAACTCGGGCCGCGTGATGAGCGCCATGGCGATCATGACGCGCTGGCGCATGCCGCCGGAGAACTGGTGCGGGTAGGCGCGCATGCTCTTATCGCCGTCCTGGATGCCGACGGAATCGAGCATGGCCATGGCGCGGGCGCGGGCCTCGTTCTTTGGGAGGCCTTCGTGGAGCCGGAGCGGCTCGGCCAATTGGTCACCGATGGTCATGTAGGGGTTGAGCGCGGTCATGGGGTCCTGGAAGATCATGGAGATGCGTTTGCCGCGGATGGCGCGTAATTCTTTTGGGCTGCATTGAAGCAGGTCGGCGCCGTTGAAGATCGCGGAGCCGCTCTCGATGCGGCCCGGGGGCTGCGGGACGAGCCCCAATAGCGAGTGGCAGGATACGGACTTTCCGGAACCCGACTCGCCGACGATGGCGAGCGTCTCGCCCTTCTCGACCATGTACGAAATACCGTCGACGGCGCGCACTACGCCATCGCGCGTATGGAAGTAGGTTCGAAGGTTCTCGACGGTTAGTAACGGCATCAGTATCTCAGGCCTTGATGGATCCCACCCCCTGGACTTCGGTATCGCTCTTTGGAGTGCTTAAGTACTCACCCCGATAGGTCTCATAATGTAGCGGATCTTGTTGCTTGCCGGTTACCTTTTTGGAGAAACAAGGGGTGTTTGGTTTACGCATCAAGGCGATCCTGCGCATTTTGGAATGAGAATGCAACAAGGGCCGTGGAGAGTCAAAAGTTTCGGGCTACTCCGGGCGAAAGACCCGATGGTAATCCTGGGCAGCATGAAGAACTCTGAGAACGCGAATCTTATCCGAGTCGTGTTGGTAGAAAATTATGTAGTTTCGAAATCCAGGTATTGGCCACAGGCGCGTGTCCTTGAGGCGTGGATCTTTAAATTCACGGAGCGCCCCCAACTCGGGCATGTCCACCAGCTGTTCCATTGCCACGCGCGCTGCATCCAGAAAGCGTTCCGCGACTTTCAGGTCGTTTTCGCCAAGATAGACGAAATGGTCGATGAGATCGCGGCGCGCCGGAACTGTCAGGTGCGCGTTTCGGATCACTGGGCGGATTTACCGTTGAGCCGATCAATACCTTCTTGACGAATTGCATCCAACTCGCCAGAAGTCAAGGCGATGTCCGATTCTGCCTCTACCCCCTCGATCAGCTCGCTCTCAAGTATGTCTTCCCGGTCGAGTGCCTCCAGCGCGCAACGGATCAGCTCTTCGATCGAGGCATAAGAACCCGCCGCCACTCGCTC